>JBBIPI010000080.1:0-6963 GCA_037442985.1 Clostridiales bacterium | reverse complement strand
GCGGTGGCCGACCCGGAGGAGGAGCGGCGCCGGGCGCTGGCCCGGGCGTGGCAGGAGGAACGGGCCCGCCGCGGCCTGCCGGCGCCCGCCCCCGCGCCCTTCGCCGACCACGAGTCGCTCCTTGGGGCCGGCGCCGTCGATCTGGTCTGGGTGCTCACACCCCCCTTCCTCCATCACCCCGTCGCCCGCGCCGCCCTCAAGGCCGGCTGCCACGTGTTCCTGGAGAAGCCGGGCGGCCTCACCCTCTCCCAGATGGACGAGCTGGCCGCGCTGGCGGCCGCCCGCCGCCTCGCCGTCGGCGTCGACTTCGTCATGCGCCACAACCCCGTCTACCGCTTCCTGCACGCCGCGGCGCGGGCCGGGGCGTTCGGGCCCCCGGAGCGGGCCGCCCTCGAGAACCACGCCCGCGGCGACCACCTGCCCCCCGGCCACTGGTTCTGGGACGAGGAGGAGAAGAGCGGCGGCATCTGGGTGGAGCACGGGGTCCACTTCTTCGACCTGCTGACCTGGCTCCTGGGACCGCCGGCCAGCCTGGTCTCCCTGGGCGGAGGACGGGACGCCGTCGCCGCCGTCGTCCTCCACCCGCTGCCGGGCGGGCCGGCCCTGGCCGGCCACTACCACGGCTTCACCCGCCCGGCGGTCGCCGAGCGCACCACCCTCTCCCTCGTCTACCAGCGCGCCCACGTGCTGGTCGAGGGGTGGGTGGCCGTGCGCCTGCGGGCCGACGTCCTGCTCGGGGACGAGGGAGAGGAGGCCCTGGCGCGGCTGGCGCCCTCCTTCCCCTGGCTGCGGGCCGCCGACGCGGAGGAGTCGCGCCCCGCGCGCGAGAATCTCTCCGGCACCGAGCTCCTGGCCCGGGGGATCCCCCTGCGGGTGAAGCGGCGCGTGACCCTGACGGGCGATCTGGGAGACCGTCAGGAGCTGTACCGGGAGTGCATCCGGGCGGGGCTGGCGGACCTGGTGCGGGCGGCCGCCGATCCCGGCCACCGGCCGGCGGTGCGCCTGGAGGACGCCCGCGAGGCGCTCCGGGTCGCCCTGGCGGCCCGGCGCTCCCAGCAGTCGGGGGTGAGGGTGGACCTGCGACGATGACCGGCTTGCGGCGCACCGCCATCCACCTGCTCTTGGCCTTGCTGGCCGCTCTGGCCGCCGCGGGCCGGGCGGAGGCCGAGGTCCGCTACGGCCGCCCCTTCCCGTCCGGCGAAGTGGGCTACGCCCGGCCGCCCATCGGGGTGCTGGTGGTCACCACGGGCGGCGACGCGGTGTCCGCCGGGACGCTGGAGCTGGACGGCGTGCGGCGGCCCGTCTACCGGGAGGGCAACCTGGTCGTCTACCACCCCGACACCCCCCTGGCCCCCGGGACGCACACGGCGCGGCTGCAGGTCCACCTGGCCGGGAGGCGCTGGCGGCCCATCGAGCTGGCGTGGCAGTTCACCGTCGTGCCCGGCGCCCTGGAGGAGCTGCCCCCTCCGGCCCCCGAGACGCTGGCGGCCGTGGCGGAGCTCAACCGCTGGCGCCGCGAGGCCGACCTGCGGCCCCTGCGCGTGCACCCCTCCCTGAGCGCGGCGGCCGCGGCCCACGCCCGTTACCTGGTGGCCAACCCGACCGAGGGCCTGGAGGCGCACCGCGAGGTGCCGGGTCTGGCCGGGTTCACCGGCGTCGAACCCCAGGACCGGGGGGCGTTCTTCGGCTACCCCTGGTGGACCTACGCCGAGGACATCCACTTCCTCGACGACCACCGGCGGGCGGTGCGCGACTGGGTCGACTCCGTCTACCACCGGCTGCCGATCATGTCGCCCCTGGCGGAGGACGCCGGGTACGGCTTCGCCCGCGGGGACGGCTACGCCGTCAACGTGCTCCACGTGGGCGCCACCGGCCCCCTCCTCCCGGGCGACAACCCGGGTGAGCCGCTGGCGCTCCAGGAGGCGGGCCCCGTGATCGTGTACCCCGCCCCCGGCCAGCGGGACGTCCCCACCCGTTGGGATGGCAACGAGATCCCCGACCCGTACCGCCTCTTCCCCGGCGCCCGGCCGGCCGGCTATCCGATCACGCTCCAGTTCGACCGCGGCCGGGTGCAGACGGTCTCCGTCGAGCACGCCTCCCTGACCGATGACGAGGGGCGGCAGGTCCCCCGTTATATCCTCAGCCCGGCCAACGACGAACACCTCGGGCCGAACGTGGCCCTGCTGCCGGCCGAGGACCTGCGGGCGGGCCGCCGCTACACCGCGGAGGTGCGCGGCCAGGCGCGGTTGGGGGACGGACGGGTCGTCCCCTTCGGCCGCACCTGGTGGTTCACCACCGCGGGCGCGCCCGACCACCTGCTCCTCCAGACGGACGTGCGCGTCCTCCTGGACGGCGTGCCGGTCGTCTCCGAGGCGCCGCCGGCCCTCCGCAACAACCGCACCATGCTGCCGCTCCGCGCCGTCGCCGAGGCCCTCGGGGCCGAGGTGGGCTGGGACCCGGACCGCTACGACGCCACCGTGGAGCGCGGCGGGCGGCGGGTCCACCTCAAGATCGGGAACGACCGGGCTGTGCTGGACGGGCAGGAGGTCCGGCTGGACGCCCCGCCCCTGATCGTCAACAACCGGACCCTGGTGCCGGTGCGCTTCCTCGCCGAGGCCTTCGGCCTGAGGGTGGAATGGGTGGAGGCGACGCGCACGGTGCTCCTTTTCACCCCCTGAGGAGGGAAGTGGACCCCGGCCCGCGGCCACGACAGGACAGGGTCAATAACCCGCATTTCCTTAGGACCGGGTCAAAATCATGTAATCGCAATCTGGAAACCGTCACTGGGTGGCCGCCTTACCGGCGAAGAACTGCGGCTGACGGTTTTACCATAGGGCAATCCGTCGTTCCCGCCCGCCCCCAGCGCCGTCATCCTGTAAGCGGAAACTGACGCATTGTTATGTTGCTAAGTACCACTGGGGGTAAGGTGCGGGGAATCGTTGGGGTGCAATTAATCTTCAGTGCTTTAATAAGTTAAACGGTTAAATTACCCTAATGAGAGCCTCGCTTCGGTGCTGCCCCCCAGCCGCGCTGAGCGCCGCCCCGATACCGCAGGGGCGGCACCGCAGGGAGACTGGGCCGTGAACTCCCCTCCGGAAATCGGCGATGCGGCGGGGCGGTGACGGGGCGGCCCCATCGGGTGCGTTGCAGAACCCCCATGGCCCGCCCGCCGGCGGTGTATACTGGAGCCATGAGCGCGAGCCTCTTCGGCAGGCTGGACGACGACGAGGCGCTCCTGTTCGAGGGGTGCGCCTACCCCTGGGAGGCGATCGCCCGCCTGGGCGAGACCCTGGCCCGCCTCCTGCCGCCCGGCGTGGTCATCGCCGACCGGGCCGTGGTCGAAGGGGCCGTCCTCCAGGGCGACCGCATCCTGGTCTCCGAGGAGGCGGCCATCGAACCCGGCGCGGTGATCCTGGACGGCCCCGTGTTCGTCGGGCCGGGCGCGCGGGTGCGCGCCGGGGCCTACGTCCGCGGGCCGGCCTTCGTCGGCCGCGGGGCGATCGTGGGCCACGCCACCGAGGTGAAGAACGGCATCCTGCTGGCCCGTGCCCGCGCCCCCCACTTCAACTACGTCGGCGACTCCATCCTCGGCCACGAGGTCAACCTGGGCGCCGGGTCCATCCTGTCCAACTTCCGCCTGGACGGCCGCTCCATCAAGGTGACCTGGGAAGGGCGCCGGCTCGACACCGGGCTCAGGAAGCTGGGCGCCCTGGTGGGCGACGGCGCGAGCATCGGCTGCAACGTCGTCTGCAACCCGGGGACGATCCTCCTGCCCGGCACCCTGGTCGCCCCGGTCCGCACCGTCTCCGGCACCGTGGAGGGCCAGCAGTTCCTGCGCTAGCCCCGCGCCGGCGCTACCCGGCCGCGTCCCCCTCCGCCCGCCCGTAAGCGTCCGCCAGGCGCACCACGTCGCCCGTCTCCGGCGTGGAGACCTCCAGGAACACGACGTCCGACTCGGCCTCGACGCGGTGAACCGTCCCCGGAGGGATGGTCACGCACAGGCCCTCCTCGATGGGCAGGGTGCGCTCCCCCAGGGTGAGGGTCCCGGTCCCCCGCTGGAAGAGGAGCGTCTCCAGCTTGGCCCGGTGCAGCTGGAGGCTGAGCCGGTGCCCGGACCGCACCTCGATGATCTTGCCCACGTACCGGTCGGTCACCGCCCACCAGACCTCCCGGCCCCACGGCTTCTCCACCACCCGGGCGCCGCGCACGCTCACGGCCTCGTCGTCCAGGTACCGCTCCAGGCCCCGCCGGCGCAGCTCGTCCAGCACCTGCTTCAGGGTGGCGCTGCGGGCCTTGTCGGCGACGAGGACCACGTCCTCCGTGTCCACCACCAGCAGCCCCGTCACCCCGTACGCCACCAGGAGGCGCGAGCCGCCCTCGACCCCGCAGAGGATGCAGTCGCGCGCGTCCACCGCCACCGCCTGGCCCCGGAGCACGTTCCCCCGCTCGTCCGGCACCGCGACCCGCTCCAGGGCGGACCACGACCCCACGTCGTCCCAGCCGAAGTCGGCCGGGATCACGACCACCTCGCCGGCGCGCTCCAGGAGGCCGTAGTCGACGGAGATCGCCTCGAAGGCCTCGTACTCCCGCTGCAGGACCTCCAGGTAGGCCGGGCCCGGCGCCGCGGCGAGGGCGGCGGCGATGCGCTCGAGCCCCGCCGCCAGGCCCGGCAGGTGCTCGGCGAGGAGGCGCCGGAAGAGGGACGCCTTCCAGGCGAACATGCCGCTGTTCCAGAGGTAGTCGCCGCTGGCGAGGAAGCGCAGCGCCTGCTCGGCGGCCGGCTTCTCCGTGAACCGGCGCACCGCCCGCACCTCCCAGCCGCCCACCCGCTCGACGGTTCGGCCGAACTGGATGTAGCCGTAGCCGGTCTCGGGCCGGGTCGGCGCGATGCCGAGGGTGACCAGCCAGCGGCCTCCCGCCGCCACGCGCGCCGCCGCCTCCAGGGCCGACGCGAAGCGCTCCTCGCCGCTCACCAGGTGGTCGGCGGGCAGGACGACCATGGTCGCCTCCGGGTCGCGCGCCTGCAGCACGGCAGCCGCCAGCCCGAGGCAGGGAGCGGTGTCGCGGCCGCAGGGCTCGCCGATGACGTTGCCCGGGGGCAGCTCGGGGAGCTGCCGCAGGGTCAGGTCGCGGTGGCGGAAGGAGGTCACGACGTAGACGCGCTCGGCGGGGACCAGCCGGAGGGCGCGGCGGAAGGTCTCCTGCAGCAGGCTGCGGGAGCCGGAGAGGCGCAGGAACTGCTTGGGGAACGAGCGGCGACTGCGCGGCCAGAACCGTTCGCCGGCGCCGCCGGCCATGATGACCACCGCCGTGTGAAGATCCACGCGGCCTTCCCTCCCGCGGCCGCCGGCCCCGGCCGGGCAGCCGACCGAGATCCCCGGAGCGGACCGGTACAGGATATGCCGCCGGTCCCGCGTTCAGGGCAACCGGGCCAGCAGGTCGCGCAGGAAGGCGCCGAAGGGGCCCGCCAGGTCGTCCCTGGCGAGGGCGAACTCCACCGTCGCCCGGAGATACCCCAGGCGGTCGCCCACGTCGTAGCGGACGCCCTCGAACTCGTAGGCGAGCAGGGGCCGGACGGCGTTCAGCTCCTTGAGGGCGTCGGTGAGCTGGATCTCCCCGCCCGCCCCCGGCGCCTGACGCTCCAGGATGGGGAACACCTCCGGCTCCAGGACGTAGCGGCCGATGATGGCCAGGTTGGAGGGGGCGTCGGCAGGCGACGGCTTCTCCACCAGGGAGACCACCTCCCAGAGGCGATCCCCCACCGGGCGGCCGGCGATGACGCCGTAGCGGGACACCTCCTCCGGCGGCACGCGCTGGATGCCCAGGACGGGCCGCCGGTGGCGCTCGTACTGGCGGATCAGCTGCTTGAGGCACGGCTCGGCCGACTTGACCACGTCGTCGCCCAACAGCACGGCGAACGGCTCCTCGCCCACGTGCCGGCGGGCGCACCAGACGGCGTGTCCCAGCCCCAGCGGCTCCTTCTGGCGGACGTAGTGGAGGTCGGCCAGCTCGGAGATCCGGCGCACGGAGCGGGCCAGTGCCCGCTGCCCCCGGCGGACGAGCAGGGACTCCAGCTCGGCCGCGCGGTCGAAGTGGTCCTCGATGGCCCGCTTGTCCTTGCCGGTGACGATGAGGATGTCGTCGATCCCGGAGGCCACCGCCTCCTCGATGACGTACTGGATGGTCGGCTTGTCCACGATGGGCAGCATCTCTTTCGGCTGGGCCTTGGTCGCCGGCAGGAAACGCGTCCCGAGGCCGGCCGCCGGGATGACCGCCTTGCGGATCACACCCGCCACCCCCCTCCGGTGCCGGGCTCCCGCAGGAAGGGGAGGCAGGCGTCCGGTCGGCGCAAGAAGCGGAAGCGTGCCGGGTCGGCGACGAAGGCGCGGTAGAGGGGGGTGTCGGGCACGAGGCCCAGCTGCGGATACGGGTGGGGCGGCAGGCGCCGCAGGGCCGGGACGGGCCCGTAATGCGGGTTGGCCACGAAGCCCCTCCCCGCCACCTCGTAGTAGGCCGCCCCCCGCCCCGACTTGTAGGGCTCGTACACCGCCTGGAACTCGGCGGCCACCAGGTTGGCCAGCACGAGCCAGTCCGCCCCGGGGTTCACGGTGACGTGGCCGTAACCGGGCGGGATGAGCACCTTGTCCCGCGGCCCCGCCTCCACCAGCACCACGTCCTCCACGGCCACCTCGCCTGCGCCCCCTCCCGCCCCGGCCGCCCGGGCGCCCGGCGCCGCCGGCTTCTGGAGCAGGAAGTGCGCCCGCCCGGCCACCACTTCGTAGACTTCCGGGTAGGCGAGCCCTCCCCCGGGCGCGACGGGGTGATAGTGGCCGAAGGTCTTCACGTATTCGGGGCCGAGCGTGCCGGGTCGCAGCACCGTCAGATCGTAGCGCAGGCCGTGGCGGGCGAACAGCGCGCGGTGCTCCGGCAGGCAGACGCCCCGGTACATGTAGTACACGCCGC
>JBBIPI010000079.1:0-7013 GCA_037442985.1 Clostridiales bacterium | reverse complement strand
CTACGCATTTGTGCGTTTCAGCGCCCCTGTAAGCCCGCAAACCCTTGATACTACGTCATCGGGGATCTGGCATGTGCCTCACAACTGTCGAACTTCGGTCAAGGCTGTTACCACAAATTCTTGCATTGCAGGAGATATCTTCGGCCAAATAGGTAGGGAAAGGACCTCACTTGCCGCACGTTCGGCCTCGGGGCAGGCGCAGTCCACCCCGGCGTACACGGGGAGGCGGTGGAGCGGCACCGGATAATAGATCATCGTGGCGATCCCGGCCTCCGCCAGCCTCTTCTGCACCTGGTCGCGTCTCCCGTCAATGATGCGAAGGGTGTATTGATGGTACACGTGCTGGGCATAGGGCGCCTCCACGGGCACCTCTACTCCGGGCAGGCCGGCCAGCGCTTCCGTGTAGCGCCGGGCCACCTGACGGCGCGCCTCGTTTAAGCGGTCAAGGCGGGGCAGTTTGACGCGCAGTATGGCCGCCTGCAGGCTGTCCAAGCGCGAGTTGTAGCCAACCATTTCGTTGTAGTACTTGCGGCGAGAGCCATGGACTCGCAACATCCGTGCCATCTCGGCAACGGCTCCGTCATCGGTGGCGATCAGCCCGCCATCGCCGTATGCCCCCAAGTTCTTCGACGGAAAGAACGAGAACGCCCCCGCGTCGCCCAGGGTTCCAAGCTTCTTCCCCTTGTAGCTGCCACCAAAGGCTTGGGCGACGTCCTCCAGCACCTTAAGCCCGTGACGCCGGGCGAGATCGAGGATGGGGTCCATGTCCGCCGCCTGGCCGTACAGATGCACCGGCAGGATGGCCTTGGTCCGGGGGGTGATCCTCTCCTCGATACGGGCCGGGTCAATGTTGAAGGTCTTAGGATCGATATCGACGAAGACCGGAGTGGCACCCACGTTGCTGATGGCTTCTGCGGTGGCGAAGAAGGTGAACGGGGTGGTGATCACCTCGTCCCCTGGACCGACGCCGAGCGCGCGCAATCCGATCATCAGCGCGTCGGTACCGGAATTGACCCCGATGGCATGTTTGACCCCGAGATAGGCGGCCACCTCCCGCTCGAAGGCCTCGACTTCGGGGCCGAGGATGAACTGCCCCGAGCGCAGCACCCGCTGGATGGCTTCGTTCAGGTCTTGCCAGAGAGCATCGATCTCCTGCGACAAGTCCAGCATGGGGATTCGCTTCATGGGGTCTCCTCCGCAGGTTCGATCCGGTCTCCTTTGACGCGTCGGTAACGGCGGCCGCACTCCGCGCAGGTCGTCTCCTCGGCCTCGAAGGCCAGCAGCCGGCCGCACTTGCAGGCCCACCCGATCCTGCGCGCCGGGACGCCGGCCACCACCGCGTATGGAGGCACGTCCTTCGTCACCACCGCACCCGCCGCCACCAAGGCCCATTCGCCGATGGTCACGCCGCACACGATCGTGGCGTTAGCCCCGATGGTTGCTCCCCGCCTCACCCGAGTCGGTACATAGTCCTCACTGGTGTTGCGCGGGAAGGCAGACCGGGGCGTCTTGACGTTCGTGAAGACCGCGCTCGGCCCGCAGAAGACGTCGTCCTCCAGGACGACCCCTTCGTACACCGACACGTTGTTCTGGATCTTCACCCCGCTGCCGATCCGCACACCCCTGGCCACGAACACGTTCTGACCGAGCGAGCAGTTGGAGCCGATCTCAGCTCCGGCCATGACGTGGCTGAAATGCCATATCTTCGTCCCCCGGCCGATCTTCGCTCCCGGGTCCACGTAAGAAGACTCGTGAACGAAGTAGTCCGTGTCCCTCATCGCGCCTCCATCTGCCGGGCCGTCTGCTCTAGCACCCGTACCACCGCCAGCGCGCATTCGCCATCGGAGACGGGGGTTGCCCGATCCCGTATGCACCTGATGAAATCCTCGATCTCTGAACGAAGCGGTTCACCGTACGCGCGGAAGACGACATCGGAGCCCTCGTCCCGGATGCCCAGCGCGGGCGTGATCCCCTTTCGATGCACGATCACTGTGCCTTCCAGTTCGTCGAAAACGATCATCCCCTTGGACCCGACCACCGTCAGGCGCCGCCTCCTCTCTGGCCACAGCCAGGAGGCGTGCAGGTGCGCCTGAACCCCGCCCGGGAAGCCCATGTGCAGGTAGACGTCGTCCTCGATACCCGGCTGCAGGGCGCACTGGCCCACCACCTCGACCCGAGTGGGCGCTCTTCCCACCAGGTACAGGGCAACCGCCACGTCGTGCACGCCAAGGCTCCAGAGGGCGTTTTCGACCGTCCGGACCCGGCCCAGATTGAGCCGCTCCTGATGGAGACTGTATACCTCCCCGATCCCGCCCCCGCCGAGGAAGTCCTTGATCCAGCCGATGGCCGGCTGATAGAGGAGGAGGTGGCCCACCATCAGAACCCGTCCCCGGGCTCGGGCCAGCTCAACCAGCTCCTCGGCCTCCGCCGCCCGCAGGGCCAGGGGTTTTTCAACGAAGACATCCTTGCCAGCCAGCAGGGCCTCCCTGGCGATCGGGTAGTGGGTGGCAACCGGGGTGGCGATGGCGACCGCGGGGATGTCGGAGCAGAGGAGTTCGCGATGATCGGCATAAACCCGGGTGCCGGGGTGCTCCGCAGCAATCCTCTGCCGCAGCTCGCCGCTGGCCTCCGCCACCCCTCCCAGGACGCCCAACTCGGCCAGGGTGCGCAGGATGTTCCGGCCCCAGTTGCCAGCGCCGATAAGCCCCACCTTCATAGCAACGTGATCTTCTCCCGTTCGGCCACGGCGCGCGTGGCGTTGCGCGTGTCGAGGACGTGCCGGGCATGGCGTACGACCCAAGAGTAGTCAAGGGAGGAGTGATCGGTGGTGATCACGACCAGATCCTGCGCTTCGAGTAACTCGGCAGCGAGGGGCTGGCTCTGCATCGCGAGGTCGGGGTCCCTGAGCGCCGGGACGTAAGGGTCGTGATAGACGACCGTGGCTCCGTCCTGGCGCAGCAGGCGGATGACGTCCAGGGCAGGCGACTCCCGGTAGTCTCCGATATCCCTCTTGTACGCCACCCCCAACACGAGGATCCGCGCCCTGGACGGCACCACACCCAGGCGGTTGAGGACCCGAAGCGCCTTCTCTCGGACGAACTCGGGCATCTTGCGGTTGATCTCCCCAGCCAGGGCGATGAAGTGGGTGTTGAAGTTCAGCTCCTTCGCCTTCCACTCCAGGTAGTGGGGATCAATGGGAATGCAGTGCCCACCCACGCCCGGTCCCGGGTAGAAGGGCATGATGCCGAACGGCTTGGTGAAAGCAGCGTCCAGCACCTCCCAGACGTTGAGGCCCATGCGGTCGCACAGCAGCGTCAGCTCGTTGACCAGGGCGATGTTCACGGCCCGGAAGGTGTTCTCGAACACCTTCACCAGCTCCGCCGCCTTGGCACTCGAGACCGCGACCACCCGCTCGATGGTCTGGCTGTAGAAGGCCACGGCTACTTCCAGAGACTCAGGACCCACCCCGCCCACCACCTTGGTCGTGTTCTTGGTGGTGTAGCGCTTGTTCCCCGGGTCCACCCGCTCCGGGGAGTGGGCCAGGAAGAAGTCACGCTCCACCCTCAGGCCGCCAGATTCGAGGAGCGGCAGCATCACCTCTTCCGTGGTTCCCGGGTAGGTGGTGGATTCCAGGCACACCAATTGCCCAGGCCGCAGGCGGGCGGCGATCTCCCTGGTGACCCGTTCCACGTATTGAAGGTCCGGGGTCAGGTTCCTCGTCAGGGGCGTGGGCACGGCGATGACGATCACGTCCATCTCGGGAACGAGTGCGAAGTCGGTGACGGCGCGGAGGAACCCTTTGGCCACCAGTTCACGCAGGTCCTCGTCCCGCACGTCCGCGATGTAGTTTTCACCTTCGTTCACCCTGGCTGCCCGCTGCGGGTTCTGCTCGACCCCGATCACGCGGTAGCCCACCTTCGCCTTTTCCACCGCGAAAGGCAACCCCACGTACCCCAGTCCGACCACGCCGACCACGGCCGTCCGGTCGCGGATCCGCTGCAGGAGCAGGTCTTTCGCAGCCACCCGGCCAGTCTCCACTCCCACCGCGCCCTTCACGCCAGACCACGCCGCCTTTCCATCTCGCAGGTTGAAACCGCCGGATCCAGGGACGCGGCCGGTTGGGCCCACGCGGCGGGACGGAAATTGGGCAACATCTCACGAAGCTTGATGAGCACGCGTTCCGACCCTGCGCCTCCTTGTAACACCGCCAGCAGGTGCTCGATCTCGCGCTGCAGGCAGGCATCGTCCACGTCACCCGTTCTTCCTCTGAGGATCCGGGGGTGCGGCGTCCTCAAGGTCTCCTCTCCCTCAGCCAGCAACTCTTCGAAGAGCTTCTCCCCCGGGCGGGGGCCGGTGAAGACGATGGGGATGTCCACCCCCGGCTCGAAGCCGGACAGGCGGATCAGGTTCTCCGCCAGGTCGAGGATGCGCACCGGCTCGCCCATGTCGAGGATGAAGATCTCGCCGCCCTCGCCCATGGCGCCGGCCTGGATCACCAGTTGCACAGCCTCGGGGATGGTCATGAAGTAGCGGCGCATCTCGGGGTGGGTGACAGTGACCGGGCCGCCCCGGGCGATCTGCTCCTTGAAGATGGGCACGACGCTCCCCCGGCTGCCCAGCACGTTGCCGAAGCGCACCGCGACGAAGCGCGTGCCGTCCGGGTCCCGCTCCCGGCGCTCGGCGTCGAGGGCCTGGACGATCATCTCCGCCACCCGCTTGGTGGCGCCCATGACGCTGGTCGGGTTCACCGCCTTGTCGGTGGAGATGAGCACGAACCGCCGCGTCCCGTGGCGGAGCGCCGCCTCCGCCACGTTCTTGGTCCCAAAGACGTTGGTCTTCACCGCCTCGTCCGGGTGCTCCTCCATGAGGGGCACGTGCTTGTGGGCCGCCGCGTGGAAGACCACCTGGGGGCGGTGCTGTCCAAACAGACGGTCGATCTTGGCCCGGTCGCGGATGTCGGCCACCAGCAGCCGCCGGCGCAGGTCCGGGAAGCGGTGCTCCAGCTCCAGGGAGACCTCGAACAGCCCGTTCTCGCTGTGGTCCAGGAGGAGCAGTTCCTCGGGCTGGAAGCGCGCCACCTGGCGGCAGAGCTCCGACCCGATGGAGCCGCCCGCCCCGGTGACCAGCACCCGCCGGCCGCGCAGGTAGCCGGCGATCTCCTCCAGGTCGATCTCCACCGGCTCGCGCCCCAGCAGGTCCTCGATCTGCACGTCCCGGATCTGGCTCACCGCGACCTTGCCGTCCACCAGTTCGTACATCCCCGGCAGGGTCTTCACCTTCACCGGCAGCTCCCGGCAGGCCTCCACGATCTCGCGGATCACCCGGCCGGGGGCGGAGGGCATGGCGATCAGCACCTCCTGCACCCCCAGGCGCGCCACCACGTCCGGCAGGTCCCGCCGGGTCCCGAGCACGGGCAGGCCGTGGACGCGCAGCCCCTGCTTGCGGGGGTTGTCGTCGAGGAACCCCACAAGCTCGTAGCCCAGCTCGGCGTGCTTGGTCAGCTCCCGCGCCACCAGGGCGCCGGCGTCGCCCGCGCCCACGATCAGCACGCGCCGCCCCCCGCGTGAGCTGTCGCTGTTTTTCCCGATGGAGAGGAACCCGTCACGCCACACCCGGGCAACGCGGCGGGAAAGGCGGATGGAGAAGCGCAGGCCGCCCACGAGGACCGTACTGAGGAGCCAGGTGAGGATGACCACGCTGCGCGGGAAACCCCTGGTGGCGGCCAGCGCCGTCCAGCCCGTCGCCTGGGCGGCGGCGGGGAGGCCGTACGCCAGCGCGGCGAGGACGGCGGCCGACGCCGTCGTCCCCTTGAGGACCGTGAACACCTCGTCCACGCTGGCGTAGCGCCAGAGCCGGGAGTACAGGCCGGAGAGGTGGAAGCCAACGAGGCTCAGCAGCGTGAAGGGCACGGCCACCGCCTCGTACTGGTCCAGGTAGCGCCCCGGCGGGTCGCCCTCGAAGCGGATGAGGTAGGCCAGCACCGCCGCCGCGTTCAGCAGCAGGGCGTCGGCCGCCAGGAGCACCAGAGCCTGGCCCAGCGCCCGGCCCCTCACGGCGACTCCCCCTGGCCGGCGGGCAACGGACCCTGGCGGACCGGCGACGTCGCCGCAGCCCCGGCGGGGGCCGTCCCGGGCGCGCTGCGGCGCCAGAACTCCAGGAACAGCACCAGGAAGACGCTCCCCATGAGGCCCAGCACGCCCGCCAGGGCGACGTTCAGCAGCTTCTGCGGCCGCACCGGCTCCAGCGGCGCCAGCGCCGGGGACACCAGGACCACGTCGGTCTCCGCCAGGCGGGAGGACTGGGCGATGCGCGCCTCCTCCAGCTTCTGCGCCAGCGCCTGGTAGCCGGCCCTCAGGGTGTTCACCCGCTGCTGGAGCAGGTCCTGCCGCGCCTGCTTCTCTGCCAGCTCCGCCCGCAGCTGCCCCAGCTCGGCACCAGTCTGCCGCACGGCCTCCGCCAAGGCGGCGCGGCGCGCCCGGTTGGCCGCCAGGCTCGCCTCGGCGTCGGCTAGGCGTTGCGCCAGGCCGGTGTGGACGGGGTTGACCTCCTCGCTCCGCAGCTCCAGCCCCGCCGTGCCCGCCGCGTCGCCCGTGCGGCCCCCGACGATCTGGTGCAGCAGCGGGTCGTCCGCCAGGGACTTCCGCGTCGCCAGGACCGGCGGCTGCGCCGCCAGGTCGGCGCGCAGCTGCGCCGCTTGCGCCGCCAGCGCCCTGGCCTCCACGTCCAGCTGCACCTGCTGCGTCCGGTAGTCGGCCAGCAAACGGGTCTTAGCCTCCGTCTCCGCCTGCAGCTCGGCCACGCCCCGCGGCTCCGCCAGGAAGTCCTTCAGCTCCTGGAGCGCCTGCCGCAGTTTCCGGTCCTGCTCCTCCATCTGGGCCTCGATGGTGCGCACCGAACTCTGGTAGCGGGTGGTCGCCACCGCGGTCATGTGGCGGGTGAACAGCTCCGCCAGCTTGTTGGCGATCTGCGCCGCCCGCTCCGGCGAGGTGTCCGAGACCAGGATCTCGATCAGG
>JBBIPI010000078.1:0-7046 GCA_037442985.1 Clostridiales bacterium | reverse complement strand
TCTTGGCGGCAAGACGCCGGCGGAGTACATTAGGGAAAACTACCCAGAAGTGGCCCTACCACATTATGGAGTCTCACATGTAGTGAACTAGGACAGCCGATTGACCGGCCGGGAGGCGGTGTGTTAAACTCAACCGCGCAGCCGTCCAGGTCGTGGGCGGACCGGGGAGGGATCCACCCCAGGAGGTCGCGGGGAGTCGCTCTTGCGGTGTGATGCCAGCGGGTGGCGCGCGCCGCCCGATTTTATTGTCTGCCCCGGCGCAGGGGAGGGGGAAGGCCAATCAGCAGGGACCTGCGCGTGAACGAGGCGATCCGTGCCGGCGAGGTGCGGCTGATCGACGAGGACGGCAACCAGCTGGGCGTCATGCCCTTGAGGGAGGCCCTCGAGATCGCCGCCGAGAGGGGGCTCGACCTCGTGGAGGTGGCGCCGACCGCCCAGCCGGTGGTCTGCCGCCTGATGGACTACGGCCGGTACAAGTACGAGCAGTCCAAGCGCGAGCGGGAGGCGCGGCGCAACCAGCGCAGCGTCGACATCAAGGAGATCAAGATGCGGCCGCGGATCGACGACCACGACTTCGAGGTCAAGGTGCGCAACGCCGCGCGCTTCCTCAACGACGGCGACAAGGTGAAGTGCACCATCATGTTCCGGGGGCGGGAGATCGTCCATGCCGAGCTGGGCCTGGAGGTGCTCCGCCGGCTGGCCGAGCGGCTGCAGCACCTGGCCACGGTGGAGGCGGAGCCCCGCCTCGAGGGGCGGAACATGGTCATGATGCTGGCGCCCCGCCCCCAGCGGTGAGGGCGGGAACGCCCCGGGGAGGGAAGGCGCATGCCCAAGATGAAGACCCATCGCGGCGCGGCCAAGCGGTTCCGGCGCACGGCCCGGGGCAAGCTGCGCCGGAACAGGGCCGGCCACTCGCACCTGCTGGAGAAGAAGACCGGGCGGCGCAAGCGCGCCCTGAGCCGCCCGGCGCTGGTGGCGCCCGAGGACTTCAAGCGCATGAAGCGCCTCCTGCCCTACGCGTGGTAAGCTTGTAGCAGCCGCCGCGCCCCGCCCGTGTGCCGGGGGCGCCGCGGCGCCTTGGGGAGGTGCTGCCAGTGACGAGAGCGCGCAGCGTCGTCATCACCCGCCGCAGGCACAAGAAGATCCTGAAGCTGGCCAAGGGCTACTGGGGCGGCAAGCACCGCCTCTACCGGCCCGCCAACGAGACCGTGATGCGGGCGTTGCGCTACGCGTACCGCGACCGCAGGAACCGCAAGCGCGACTTCCGCAGGTTGTGGATCGTCCGCATCAACGCCGCCGCCAGGTTGCACGGGCTGTCCTACAGCCGGCTCATGGGCGGCCTGCGGCGGGCCGGCGTGGCCGTCGACCGCAAGATGCTCGCCGACCTCGCGGTGCGCGACGCCGAGGCCTTCGGCCGGCTGGTGCAGATAGCCCGCAGCAGCGTGTGACCGGGGGGAAAGGCGGGGGATGATCGCCAGGGCGGCCGGCGGGGTCGTCGCCTTCCGCCCCGCCGGAGGCCGCGCTCGCCTGCTCCAGCCGAGCCGCCTGCTCGTGCTCGGCTTCCTGGGGGTCATCCTCCTAGGGACGGCCCTCCTCAGCCTCCCGGTGGCCTCCGCCACCGGCCGTCCGGCTCCGTTCCTCGACGCCCTCTTCACCGCCGTCTCCGCCGTGACCGTCACCGGCCTGGTGGTGCGCGACACGGCCACCGCCTGGAGCCCCTTCGGACAGGCCGTCATCCTCCTCCTGATCCAGGTGGGCGGGCTGGGCATCATGACCACCTCCACCCTCTTCGCCCTCCTGCGGGGCAAGCGCATCACCCTGCCGGAGCGGCTGGCCATCCAGACGGCGCTCGGCCACATCGAGCTGGCGGGCGTCGTCCGCCTCACCAAGCTGATCCTCCTCACCACCCTGGTGGTCGAGGGGATCGGGGCCGTCCTCCTCTCGCTGCGCTTCCTGGGCGAATTCCCGGCGCCCCGGGCGCTCTGGCTGGGTCTCTTCCACGCCGTCTCGGCCTTCAACAACGCCGGCTTCGACCTCTTCACCACCAGCCTGGTGCGCTTCCAGGAGGACCCCTTCGTGCTCCTCACCTTCGCCCTGCTCATCATCACCGGCGGGATGGGGTTCACCGTGCTGGCGGACCTGATCCGGCTGGCCTGGGATCGGACGGCGGGGCGGCGCCACGTCCTCTCCGTCCAGACCCGGTTCGTGCTCACCCTGAGCGGCCTGTTCCTCCTCCTGGGAACGGTCCTGGTCCTCCTCTGGGAGGGCGACAACCCCGACACCCTGGGGGGGCTCGGCCCGGGGGCCAAGGTTTTGAACGCCTTCTTCATGGCCACCACCACGCGCACGGCCGGCTTCAACAGCGTCCCGGTGCCCGGCCTGCGCGAGGTGACCCTCTTCTTCTTCCTCATCCTCATGTTCGTGGGCGCCTCCCCCGGGGGCACGGGCGGCGGCGTCAAGACGACCACCTTCGGCGTGGTGGCGATGGCCGTGTGGGCCACCATCCGGGGACGGCCCGACGTGGTGATCTTCGGCCGGCGCATGGCCCGGGAGGTGGTGGACCGCTCCCTGGCCATCGTGGCCATCTCCCTCTCCCTCGTGACGGCGGCCGTCCTGGTCCTCGGCGTCACGGAGCGGGCGCCCCTCTTGCCGTTGCTGTTCGAGGCGGTGTCGGCCTTCGGCACCGTGGGGCTGTCCGTCGGGATCACGCCGGAGCTGTCCGACGCCGGCCGGCTGGTCATCGCCCTCACCATGTTCGTCGGGCGGCTGGGCCCCCTGACGCTGGCGATGGCGCTGGCCCGGCCGGAGGTGGTGCCGCAGCCGATCCGTTATCCCACGGAGAAGGTCATGGTAGGCTGATGGGAGGGGGCCTCGGGCTTGGAGCAGGAGTTCGCCGTCATCGGGCTGGGCAGGTTCGGGGCGAGCGTGGCGCGCACGCTCGCGGGCCTGGGCCACTCGGTTCTGGGGGTGGACAGCAACGCCGAGCGGGTGCAGGAGCTGGCCGGCGAGCTGACGCACGTGGTCCAGGCGGACTGCACCGACGAGCACACCGTCCGCTCCCTCGGGCTGCGCAACTTCGACACCGTGGTCGTGGCCATCGGGCAGGACCTGGAGGCCAGCATCCTCATCACCCTCATGCTGAAGGAGCTGGGGGTCAAGCGGGTGGTGGCCAAGGCGGCCAGCGAGATCCACGGTAAGGTCCTGGAGCGGGTGGGCGCCGACCAGGTGGTGTTCCCGGAGAAGGACATGGGGACGAAGGTGGCCCGGGCGCTGTCCCAAGGCGGGATCATGGACTTCCTGGAGCTGACGCCCGACGTGAGCGTGGTGGAGCTGACGCCCGGCGAGGCGGTGGCGGGAAGGACGCTGAAGCAGCTCGACCTGCGCGCCCGCTACCACGTCACGGTCATCGGCATTCGGCGGGGCAAGGACGTCCTGGTGGCGCCCCTGGCCGACGTGCCCCTGAGGAAGGACGACATCCTGGTGGCCATAGGCAAGAACGAGCACATCGACCGGCTGCTCAGGGAGTTCTGCGGGCGGCGCCGCGGATGAGGATCACCAGCGCCCGCAACGACAAGGTGCGGTACGCGCGCAAGCTGGCGCGCCGCCGCTTCCGCCAGCGGGAGGGGCGCTTCCTCATCGAGGGGCCGCGGCTGGTGGCGGAGGCGCTGGCCAGCGGGGCGACCTTCCACTCCGTCTTCGTGTGCCCCGAGCTGCTGCCCCCCGACCGCGGCGACCTGGTGGCTGGCCTGCCCGACGGGGTGCCGGTGTACGAGCTGGCGGCGGCCGCCTTCCGCGAGCTGGCGCTCACCGAGTCGCCCCAGGGGATCGCGGCGGTGGTGGAGATGCGGCGCTGGGCCTGGGAGGAGTGCTGCCGGCCGCCGGCCGCGGGCGGCGCCGAGCTGGTGGTGCTGGTGGACGGCCTGCAGGACCCGGGGAACCTGGGGACGATCCTGCGCACCGCCGAGGCCCTGGGCGCCAGCGGCGTCCTCGTCGGCCTGGGCTCGGTCGACCCGTGGAACCCGAAGGCGGTGCGCGCCAGCATGGGCGCCGTGTTCCGCTTCCCCTTCGCCGTGGAGGTGGACCTGCCCGCCCGGGTGGGCGACCTGCGGCAGCGGGGGCTGCAGGTGCTGGTGGCGGCGGCGCGCGCTTCCCGTCCGGCCTACGCGGCCGACTGGCGGCGGCCGACGGCGGTGGTGCTGGGCAACGAGGGGGCGGGGGTGAGCCCTGCCCTGGTGGCCCTGGCGGACGGCTCGGTGTGCGTGCCCATGCCCGGCCGCGCCGAGTCGCTCAACGCCGGCATGGCGGCGGGCATCCTGCTGTACGAGGCGCTCCGCCAGCGCGCCCTCGACGGCGCCTGCTGGCCGCGCCCCTGACGGCGCGGGGGCGAGGGGCGCGCCACCCGGGGGACGGGAGCGGCGCCAGGTCTGCCAGCGGGGCGGGGAGGTGGTCGGCGATGAACCTCTCGCCAGAGGTGCGGCGCGTGGTGGAGGAGGCGCTGCGGGAGGACCGCGCCTGGGAGGACCTGACGACGCGCCTGGTCCTGCCCGGCGACCCGGCGGCGGTGGCCGTCGCCGTGGTGAAGCAGGAGGCGGTGGTGGCCGGGCTGGAGCCCTTCGCCGCCGCGTTCCTGCTCTTGGACCCGGCGACCCGGGTGGAGCTGCTGGCCCATGACGGCGAGCGGGTGGAGCCCGGCCGGGCGGTGGCGCGGGTGAGCGGGCGCGCCGCCGCCGTGCTGGCCGCCGAGCGGGTGGCGCTCAATTTCCTGCAGCGGCTCTCGGGCGTGGCCACCCTCACGGCCCGCTTCGTAGCCGCCGTGGCCGACCTGCCCCGGCCGCCCCGCGTCGCCGACACGCGCAAGACCACCCCCGGGTTGCGCGCCCTGGAGAAGGCGGCGGTGCGCGCCGGGGGCGGCTGCAACCACCGCTTCTCCCTGGCCGACGGGGTGCTGGTCAAGGACAACCACCTGGCGCTGCTGCGCGCCGCGGGGCTCGACCTGGCCGCGGCCGTGGCCCGGGCGCGCGCCGCGACGCCCCATCTGCTGCGGGTGGAGGTGGAGGCCAAGACGCTGGAGGAGGTGGAGGCCGCCCTGGCGGCCGGCGCCGACGCCATCCTCCTGGACAACATGGACCTCGGCACGCTGGCGGAGGCGGTGCGCCGGGTGGCCGGCCGGGCGGTGACGGAGGCCTCGGGGGGCGTAACCCTGGAGAACGTGCGCGCCGTGGCCGCCACCGGCGTGGACGTGATCTCCATCGGCGCCCTCACCCACTCCGCCCCGGCGGTGGACATCTCCCTGGAGGTGGTGTGACCCTCCCCCCGGGGACGGCGTTGGCCGCGCCCCTGCCCCCAGCGCGCCACGTGCAGCGCCGCCCACTCGAAGAAGCCGGCCTCGCCCAGGAGCAGGGAGATGATGACGGCGGCCACGAAGGCCAGGGTGGCGTTCCAGACGATCCCCCACACGGACGGGACGTCGGCCGGGTGTACCACGCCGGCCAGCAGGGCGACGGCAGCGCCGGCGAGGGCGCTCCAGCCGATGCCCAGGCCGCGCGGCTGCCAGACCACCAGGGCGAGGGTGGCCGCGAAGATGAGGAAGGCTGCCAGCACGGTCATCGCCCCAGGGGGTTGAAGGCGTCCGGGTCGGCTGCCAGCTGTCGCAGGAAGTCGAGGCGGGACACCATGCCCACGACCCGGTTCCCCTCCACGACCGGGAGCGCCTTGATGCGGTGCCGCACCAAGAGGCGCGCCGCCACGGCGGCGTCGGTGTCGGGGGTGACCGCGATCACGCGGCGGGTCATCACCTCGGCGGCGGTGCGGCCCTGCGCCCGATCCGTCTCCGGCTCGTCGCGACGGAAGACGCTCCGCCAGAAGTGCTCCTTCCAGACCGACTCGCGCGGCTGGAGCCGCTCGTCGGCGGCGCGGTGGACGAGGTCGCCCTCGGTCACGATGCCGAGCAGGGCGCCGTCCGAGTCCACCACCGGCACCCCGTTGATACGGCGTTCCAGCAACAGGCGCGCGATCTCCTGCACCGGCGTCTCCGGTCCAACGGTGACCGGGTCGGGTGTCATCAGGTCACGCACCTTCACGCCGTCTCCTCCCTGGCTCCCCGTCCCTCTGCCGGCCCGTGGCGCGTCTCCCCGTAGGCGGTTCCCGCCGGACTCCCGCCGGCTCCCGCCTCTCCCGTCCCCTGGTCCGCCGGGGTCGGCGCGTCGGGACGGCAGGCACCCGGTCCAGGGTGCGGCGGCGGGCGGCGAGCGCCTCCAGGCCGGGCGTGCTCTCCAGCGGCGTTGCCAGGCCGGCCGCCCTGAGCTTGGCCAGGTGCTGGGAAACGGCCGGCTGGCTGAGGCCGAGCAGATGCACCAGGCGCTCGGGATGGGCGCTGTCCACGTCCGGCTCAAGCCCCGGCGCCGGGCGGTCGGCGGGCCGGTCCCGACGGCAGATCCCCGCGGCGGCACTCCTCGGCCAGGGCGGCGACCCGGGCGCGGATCTCGTCCCGCATGCGCCGGAAGACGGCCATCACCTCTTCCTCGCTGCCCCGGGCTTTGGCCGGGTCCGCGAGGGGCCAGTGCAGCCGGCGGACGCCGGGCGGGGTGAGGGGGCAGCGCTCCTCGGCGTCGCCGCACACGGTGACGACCAGGTCCATGGCCTCGAGGAGCGCGGGGTCGATGGTCTTGGAAGTCTGGCGGGAGATGTCCACGCCGGCCTCCGCCATCACGGCCACGGCGCGCGGGTTGAGCCCGTGGGCCTCCAGGCCGGCCGAGTGCACCTCCCACAGGTCGCCCCCCAGGGCGCGCGCCCAGCCCTCGGCCATCTGGCTGCGGCAGGAGTTCCCCGTGCAAAGGAACATCACCCTGAGCCGCCTGCTCGGCCCGCTTCCCAACTCGGCTCCCCCCTGAGCCGTCCCGCCGGGTCCGGGGCGCCTCCCGGCGGGATCAATCTAGTCTCGATATTACGACCGGACTTCGACAGTAGCAAGGCACACGGAGGGCGTAGAATGCCTTGAGCCGCAAGGGTTTGCTGGTCAGGGGGGGAATGACGGGCGTGTAACTACG
>JBBIPI010000077.1:0-7114 GCA_037442985.1 Clostridiales bacterium | reverse complement strand
TCCCCCCCTGACCAGCAAACCCTTGCGGCTCAAGGCATTCTACGCCCTCCGTGTGCCTTGCTACTGTCGAAGTCCGGGAAGACGGCCCGGAGCCCTCCCTTGGCCCGGACCTCCCGCAGCGTCTCGTTGAGGACCTCTTCCTCCAGCACGAGGTCCAGGGCGCGGTCGATGGCCTCCGTGTCCGTGGTGGCGCCCAGCAGGGACTTTAGAACGGGCTGCACGGCGCGGCGAGAATCTGTACGCCATCATCCGGACAGAACGTGAAAGCGGAAGGGCGGCCCGGCCCGGACGAGCGGGGCCGGCGTGCGGCGGGATCACGCCGTCGGCCAGTTCACCCGGCCGTCGGTCACCTCGATCACCTTCAGCTCGCGGGCGCGCTCCCGGGCGCCGACCGTGAGCCGCTCGCCCGCCACCGCCGGCAGGACCGGGCCCAGCACCTTCGCCAGCCGCCCGGCCCGGTCGACCGCCCGCTCCACGTCGCCGGGGTCCACCACCGCCGACACCTCGACGACCAGGTGCACCTCCTCATCCGTGTCCATCCGCGTCCCCCGGAGCACGGTATCGGCGCGCAGGATCTCCTGGTGGTCCTCGGGGGACAGCACCCCCCGCTCCAGCGCTTCGGCCGCCAGGGCGGCGAGCTCGTTCCGCGCGTAAACGTAGGTGCGTCGCAGGACCCGCCCCAGGAGACCGTGGGCCTTCTGCGCGAATTCGACCTCCCGGCGGAAGCCGCGCAGGTCGTCGACCTTGCGCGCCAGTTCGTCCAGGTCGCCGACGACGGCCAGCAACCACTTCTCCAGGCTGCCCATGGCCCCCACCAGGCTGGCCACCTGTTCCTCCGTGCGCCGCTGCGCCTCCGCCAGCGCCTCCACGGCCGCCTCCAGCCGGCCCAGCCGCTCCTCCGTCCGCCGCTGCGCCTCCGCCAGCGCCCGCACCTCGGCGGCCAGTTCGCGCACGAGCGCCGGCAAGCCCAGCAGCTCCTCGGACAGCACGACCCGCCGCAGCTCCGACCGCCACTCGGGGTGCTTGTGGAGCAGCCGCATCAGATCCTGGAAGTCGTCCACCGCGAACGCCATCGCCTCGCTTCCCCCCGCGCGGAGCGCCGGTCACGACGAGCCGAGGGCGTCCGCGCCTTGACCCTATTATACACCATAACCTGGAAATCGCAACCGTAAGCGCTGCGTCCGCTCCCGCAGCGGTCGCTCACCGGGCGGCCTGCACCAGGCCGCCCGGCCGCCCCAGGTCCCGCCACCTTTCGCCAGCGCTCCAGCCCGGCGAAGTAGTCGGCGGTCACCATCTGGCCCGCCTTGACCTCGACGGGGATCAGCCGCTCCCCTTGTTCGACCACGCGGTGATGGTGGCGCCGTAACCCCGGGCCGTCTGAATTGACTTTCAATCAGCAAGGTCTTCGGGGTTTCTTCCGTTGCGGGAAGGGTGCGGCGAAGGGCGCGCCGAGGAGCTCCCGCCGCTGCCTTGTCGGCCGACCAGCGATGCCGCGGATCAGCCGCAGGGCGCGGCCGGCGGGGCGCCGGGCGCCGGGGGGACGTAGCCCCGCTCCTCCAGCCAGGCCAGGATGGCGCGGGCGCTCTCCTCCGGCCCCTGCCGGTGGGTCTCGACGACGATGTCCGGCGCCTCGGGCTCCTCGTAGGGATCGGAGACGCCGGTGAACAGGGGCACCTCGCCCGCCAGGGCCTTGCGGTAGAGCCCTTTCACGTCCCGGGCGGCGCACACCTCCAGCGGGCACTTGACGTAGACCTCGACCAGGCGGCCGATCTCGCGCCGCAGGTGCGCCCGCATCTCGCGGTAGGGGGTGATGAAGGCCGCCAGCACCGCCACCCCGTGGCGCGCCAGCAGCTTGGCCACGAAAGCCACCCGCTCGATGTTGCGCATCCGGTCCTCGCGGCTGTAGCCCAGGTCGCGGGTGAGGGCCTGGCGCACCACGTCCCCGTCCAGCACCTCCACCCGCAGGCCCCGGCGGCGCAGCTCCGGCTCCAGCAGCCGCGCCAGGGTGGTCTTGCCCGCCCCCGACAGCCCCGTGAACCACAGGACGAACCCTTCCCCGTCCGCCGCCACGCCGCCGCGCCTCCTCCCGGGACGGGCTCGCTCCCGCCCGCGCCCGTACTATGGTGCCGGCCGGGGGCGCCGGCGTCAACCCGGGTGCCGCCCCCGTCCACCGCCGCCCGCGCGCATAATAGAACCCATGAAACCGACCAGGCGCCCCGAACCGCCCGGGCATGGGCCGCGCGCCGGGCAGCGCGCCGCCGCCTGGCTGCCGGTACTGGCGTGGATGGCCCTCATCTTCTGGCTGTCGTCGCTGCCGGACCTGCGCGCCCTGGACGTGCTCAACGGCGCCGCCGCCCGGCTGGCCGCCGCCGGCTGGACGGCCCCCGCGGCCTGGCTGGAGCGGCTGGGGCTGGCCGCGCCGGCCCTGGCGCGCCAGCCCGGTACCCTGGCCCACGACGTGGAGGTGTTCCTGCGCAAGGGCGCCCACGTCGTCGCGTACGCCGTCCTCGCCGTCCTGGGCCGCCGCGCCGCCTGCAGGACCCCCGCCCTGGCCGCCCGCCCCGGCCTCTGGGGCGGCGCCCTCGCCGTGCTCTACGGCGCCGCCGACGAGCTGCACCAGGCGACCGTGTCCGGCCGCGACGGCCGCCTGAGCGACGTCGGCTTCGACGCCGCGGGCGCCCTCCTCGGCCTGGCCCTGACGCGGCTCTCCGCCCGTCGCCGCTGACCGGGCCAGCCCGCCGCCGGCTCCGCCATTTCTCCCTCCCGCTGGGCCCGCGCCATCACCGCATTTCGAGACGAAGGCCTCCTTGACACCAGCATGAAGCGGCAGGGACAATGCCCCGGCTCCATCGTGCCCGGTCAAAATCTTGTAATCGCACTACAAAAAGCGTCGTCTGGCCCTTTCTTCGCGACGAATCACTGCTACTGACGGCCATGTCACTGGGCGATCCGTCGTTCCCCTAAGTCCTAATCGCCGTCATCCCTCGCACGGCAACCGGCTTGTTGTTATGTTGCCAAATACCCCTGTAGGTAAGGGGCGTGGAGCTGTTCTGACACAACGGCTCTTCACCACTTTAACGATTTAAAGCATTAAATAGCCCCTACGGAGCCTGTTCCAAGCTGTGGCGTGCCCCGCGTGCCCCGAACCCGGGCTCGCGGCACCAGCGGTGCGGCCGCTGCTGGGGGATCATTCGACAGCGTCGTGCGGGGCGCGTCCCGGGCGCGTCCCCGACGGGACACCTGCCCGGCCGTGGCGGCGCCGGTGCCAGCGCCAGGCCGTGGCCACGATGTCGTCCAGCTCGGCGTAGCGCGGCCGCCAGCCCAGCTCGCGCGCCGCCCGCTCCCCCGAGGCCACCAGCACCGCCGGGTCCCCGGGGCGGCGCGGCCCCACCTCGTGGGGGATGGGGTGCCCCGTCACCCGCCGGGCGGCCGCCAGCACCTCCAGCACCGAGTACCCCCGCCCCGTGCCCAGGTTGTAGACGCCGCTGGGCGCCCCCGCCCGGAGGGCCTCCAGGGCCAGCAGGTGCGCCTCGGCCAGGTCGCAGACGTGGACGTAGTCGCGCACCGCCGTCCCGTCCGGGGTGGGGTAGTCGCCGCCGTGGACGGTGAGCCGCCCGGACCGCCCCAGGGCGACCCCCAGGGCCAGGGGGATCAGGTGGGTCTCCGGGTTGTGGTCCTCTCCCAGGTCGCCGTCCGGGTGGGCCCCGGCGGCGTTGAAGTAGCGGAGGGAGACGTAGCGCAGCCCGTAGGCCTGGTCGTAACGGCGCAGGACCGCCTCCAGGAACGCCTTGGACTCGCCGTAGGGGCTGGTGGGCTGCAGGGGGTGCTCCTCGGGGATGGGCACCTCCCGGGGATCGCCGTAGACCGCCGCCGAGGAGGAGAAGACCAGCAGCCGGACCCCGCAGCGCAGCAGCGCCTCCAGCATGGCCAGCCCCTGGCCGACGTTGTTGGCGAAGTAGCGGCGCGGGTCGGCCACCGACTCGCCCACCAGGCTGTCGGCCGCCAGGTGGACGACGGCGCCGATCCCCCACCGGCGCACCGTCTCCTCCAGGAGGGGCTGGTCTCCCACGTCGCCGCGCACCAGCGGCAGGCCGGCGGCGAACTCCGGGTGACCCCGGCTCAGGTTGTCGTAGACGACGACGCCCAGGCCCGCCTCGGCCAGCCGCCGCGCCACGTGGCTGCCGACGTACCCGGCGCCGCCCGTCACCAGCACCCGCATGGAGCGGGACTTCGCCGCCCGCCGCGCGATCCCTCCCCGGAGTTTGGTTTGCAAACCTGCGAGATGCTAAAATTGGGGGCGGCCCGGCGGCCCGCCGGGGCGACACTTCGCGGAGGAGGTAGATGCGGCGATGAGCCACCAGAACGTCCTCGCGTCCCCCGCCTTCCAGGACGGCGGCGTGAACAAGGTGGCCGTGTTCCAGGGGTCGGACCTGACCTCGGACACCTACTACTTCAAGCCCAACCAGGTGCTCGACTGGCACCGGCACCCCAACGGGGACCAGATCTTCTTCATCCTCAAGGGGTCGGGCAAGTTCCACCTGGACGACGGCAAGGAGCAGGTGATCGACGTCACCGAGGGCTCGACCGTGTTCATCCCGGCCGGCGTCTGGCACAAGCTGGCCAACGGCGGCACGGACATGGTGGCCACCCAGGTGACCAAGGCCGGCGCCGGCTTCGAGCCCCGCGCCTAGCCGCCGGCGCGGCCGCGGCAGCCGGACCCGGGCGTCACACCGAGCGCACGTCCAGCCCCTCCCGGCGCAGGAGGGCGGCGGTGACGCCGTCCCCGGGGCGGAGCGCCCCGCGGAAGGTGCCGTCGTGGATCTCCCCCGCGCCGCAGGAGGGGCTGCGCGCCTTGAGAATGGCCTGGCGCGCCCCCGTCAGGCGGGCGACGCGGAGGACCTCCTCCGCCCCGCGCATGAAGGCGTCGGTCACGTCGCGCCCGGCCTCGTCCACGACCCTGGCCCGGCCGGCCAGGACGTCGGCGCCGTCGCCGTCCCGGATCTCCGCCCGCGGGCGGGGCGTGGGCAGGCCGCCCAGCTGCTCCGGGCAAACGGGGAGCGCCCGCCCCGCCCGCACCAGCGCCACGACCTCCTCGTGGGGGCAGGAGCCGCCGTCGTAGCGGCAGGCGACCCCCGCCAGGCAGGCGCTCACCAGCACCGGCGCCGCGCCGCCCAGGGCCGTCGCCCCCCTACCGCTGGGAGATCATCTTCTGCCGGCCGTGGAGGAAGCGGTCGGCGGCCATGGCGGCCAGGGCGCCGTCGGCGGCGGCCAGCACCGCCTGCTTGACCGGGCTGCGCCGCACGTCCCCGGCCCCGAACACGCCCGGCACCGGGGTGGCCATCTCCTCGTCCACCACCAGGTAGCCGTCCTCCTGCACCGGCACGGCGCCAGCGAGGAAGCCGGTGGACGGCCTGCTGCCCGAGAGGTAGACGAACACGCCCTCGCCCCCGATCAGCTTGCGCGCCCCGTGGGGGTCCTTGACGGCCACGCCCTCCACCCGGCCGTCGCCCACCACCTCCAGCGGCCGGTGCTGGAAGTGGTAGCGCAGGTTGGGCTGCTCGGGTAGGTGATCCTCGGCCACGCCCAAAAGCCTCTTGCCCGGCACCACCAGGTGGACCGTGCTGGCGAACTTGCAGAGGAAGAGCGCCTCCTCCAGCGCCTCCTCGCTGTCCCCCAGCACCACCACCTCCTTGCCCTGGTAGAAGGCGCCGTCGCAGGTGGCGCAGTAGCTGACGCCGCGCCCCAGGAAGCGGTCCTCGCCCGGGAGCTTGGTCGCCCGCTCCATGGCACCGGTGGCGACGATGAGCGCCCGGCCCCGGTAGACGGCCTCGGGGGTGAAGACCTCCTTCAGGTCGCCCTCGACGTAGACCCCCTGCACCGGCGCGTGGACGAAGACGGCGCCGAAGTCGGCCGCCTGCCGCCGCATGGTGTTCAGCAGCTCCAGGCCGGACACCTCGCCCCGCACCCCGGGGTAGTTGGCGATCTTGTGGGTGATGGCCAGGGCGCCGGCGGAGGGCGCCTTGTCGAGGACGACGGTCTTGAGCTTGGCCCGCGCCGCGTAGATGGCGGCCGAGGCGCCGGCCGGTCCGGCGCCGACGATCACCACGTCGTAGGTCTCGTCGGCCGCGGCCCCGCCGGGGCGAAAGATGCCATCGCCGGTCACGAGTCCCTCCCCCTCCCTGCCCGCGGGGCGTCCGCCCCTGCCCGGGCGTCCGTCGCCGTCCATTGTACATCCCGCGCCTCGCCGCTGCACGCGCCGCCCTCCCGCGCCCCGCCGCTGCCCGCGTCGCCCTCCCGCGGCTGGCCGGACGCGGGGAGGCCCTCCAGCTGCGCCAGGGCGCTCCGCATCTCGGCGCTGAGGCGCCGGGCCTCGGTGTAGGCGTTGCCCACCATGGTCGCCCCCCGGGCCAGGGCGTTCTCCAGGACGCGGTCCAGCCCGTCCAGGGCGCGCTCCAGCCGCCCCAGGGCGCCGAGCAGCGCCTCGCGGTCCACCGTCCGCTCCAGGCGGAGGTGCAGGCTGTAGAGGGTCAAGAGGTAGGGGCTCACCAGGCTGTAGGGGACGAGGATGACGCTGTGGCGGAACGCCTCGTGGGGCGCCCGCCGGCAGAGGGCGAAGGCGGCGTCGGGGACGGCGGCCACCGCCCAGGGCACGGTGGCGGCCGGGTCGATGTACTGGGCGGCCTCGCGCGCCTTGCGGATCACGGCGCGCTCCAGCTCGTCCACCAGCGCGGCGCGCCGCCCGGGGTCCTGCTCCTCCTCCAGGCGGGCCAGGAGGCCGGCCGCCGGCCACTTGGCGTCGACGGCCAGGCGGCGCCCGCCGGCCAGCACCAGGGCGTACTCCACCGGCCGGCCCCGCACCTTGAAGTCCCGCTCGATCAGCCCGGGCGGGAAGGCGCTCAGGGTCTCCTCGAGGATGTTCTCCCCCGCCTCGCCGCGGGAGCGGGACCCGGCCAGCACCGCCTCGACGCGGCGCGCCGACGCCCAGAGCTCCTCCTCCAGCCGCCGGCGCGCCTCCTCCCGCGCCAGGAGCTCCGCCACGGCGCGCCGGGCCTCGCCCACGTCCCGCGCCACCGCCGCCTCCGCTGCCCCCGCGCGCGCCTCGAGGGCGCGGACC
>JBBIPI010000076.1:0-7302 GCA_037442985.1 Clostridiales bacterium | reverse complement strand
CGCCCGAGGCGCTGGACACCCTCGCCCACAAGCGCAACCTGCGCCTGCTGGAGGTGGACGACCGCGCGCCCGCCGGCGGTGCGGGGCCGCGGCGCCTCGACCTGCGCCGCGTCGAGGGCGGGCTCCTACTGCAAGAGGCGGATGTGGACGGCGACGACCCCGGCCAGTGGCGGTGCGTCACCCGGGCGCGGCCGGAGGCGCGCGACCTGGAGGAGCTGGCCTTCGCCTGGAAGGTGGTCAAACACGTCAAGTCCAACGCCATCGTCGTCGCCAAGGGATTCCAGACGCTGGGGGTGGGGGCCGGGCAGATGAACCGCATCGACGCCGCCCGCCTCGCCCTGCGCCACGCCGGCGACCGCGCCCGCGGCGCTTACCTGGCTTCCGACGCCTTTTTCCCCTTCCCCGACGTGGTGGAGGAGGCGGCGGCGGCCGGGATCCGGGCCGTCGTGCAACCGGGCGGCTCCGTGCGGGACGAGGAGTCGATCCGGGCTGCCGACGCGGCGGGGCTGATCATGCTCTTCACCGGCCGGCGCCACTTTCTGCACTGAGCGGGGCGCCGTCCTCTGCGCCTCCCGCCGGGTGACGTTCCGATGGCGGATCGTGGGGCCGCGAGCACGGCTAGCAAGCGATTTCGGGGTGGGCGTGAGGCAAGCTACTTTCCGGGCACGAGGGGGAGGGGGCAGCGATGCAGCCGGTCTGGCGGAAGCACTACGAGGGCGGCGTCCCGTACAGCCTGGAGTACCCCGATTACGTGGTGCCGGACTTCCTGGAGGAGGCGGCGCGCACCCACCCTCGCCGGCCAGCCCTGATCTTCGTTGGGCGGCGCCTGCGCTACGCGGAACTGAACGCCCTGGCCGACCGCTTCGCCGGGGGGCTGGTCGTCCTGGGCGTCCGCCCGGGAGACCGGGTGGCCATCCAGCTCCCCAACTGCCCCCAGTTCCCCATCGCCTTCTACGGCGCCCTCAAGGCAGGGGCGGTGGCCGTCCCCGTCAACCCGCTGTACCGGGGAGAGGACCTGGCCGGCATCCTGTCCGACGCGGGGGCGCGGGTGCTGGTCACCCTGAGCAAGTTCTACCCGGCGGTGCGGGAGGTGCGCGGCCAGGTCCCGGTGGAACAGGTGGTGGTCACCAGCATCAAGGAGTACCTGCCACGGCGGCTGCGGGTGCTCTTCACCCTCTTCCGGGAGAGGAAGGAGGGCCACGCCTTCCCGCGCGGCGAGGACGTGCTCGCCTTCCGGGAGCTGCTGCGGCGGGGAGCGGGCGTGGGCGGGGTCAGGCGGGAGCCGTGGGACCTGGCGGTGCTCCAGTACACGGGCGGGACCACGGGCACGCCCAAGGCGGCCATGCTCACCCACCGCAATCTGGTGGCCAACGCCCTGCAGGCGGTGCACTGGTTCCCCACCCTGCGCCGGGGGAAAGAGGTCTTCGCCGCCGCCCTCCCTTTCTTCCACGTCTACGGCCTCACCTGCGCCCTCAACGCCCCCGTGGCCTGGGCGGCCACCATCGTCCCTCTTCCCCAGTTCAACGCCCGCGAGGTCCTGGAAAGGGTGGCGCGCCACCGGGTGACGTTCTTCCCCGGGGTGCCGGCGATGTACGTGGCCCTCAGCCACGTCAAAGGGTTCGCCGGCTACGACCTGTCGTCGGTGAAGCGCTTTTTCTCGGGGGCGGCGCCCCTGCCCCTGGAGGTCAAGGAGCGCTTCGAGAGGCTCTCGGGCGGCGTGATGGTGGAGGGGTACGGGCTCAGCGAGGCGTCGCCCGTGACGCACGTCAACCCGGGCTTCGGACTCCAGAAGGCGGGCAGCATCGGCATCCCCCTCCCCGACACCGAGGCGCGGATCGTCGACCTGGAGACGGGCGAGCGGGAGCTGCCGCCGGGGGAGGAGGGCGAGCTGGTCATCCGCGGTCCCCAGGTGATGAAGGGGTACTGGAACCGGCCGGAGGAGACGGCGGCCGCCCTGCGCGACGGCTGGCTATACACGGGTGACGTGGCCCGGATGGACGAGGACGGCTACTTCTACATCGTGGACCGCAAGAAGGACATGGTGATCGTCGGCGGTTTCAACGTCTACCCGCGCGAGGTCGAGGAGGTCCTCTACCGGCACCCTGCCGTGAAGGAGGCCGCCGTGGCGGGGGTCTCCCACCCCCTGCGGGGCGAGACCCTGGTCGCCTACGTCGTGCCCCGGGCGGAGGTGACCCCCGGCGAGATCGTCGCCTTCTGCCGCGACCGCCTGCCGCCGTACAAGGTCCCGCGCAGGGTGCGGATCGTCGACGCCATCCCCAAGACCCTGGTCGGCAAGCCGCTCCGGCGGGCCATCCGGGAGCGGGAATCGGCCGCCGCGGCGTCCGCCTCCGGGAGCGGCGAGGGCGGGGCCGAGGGCGAGGTGGGCCGCGCCGGCTAGCCGCCGGCGGTCTGCGCTCAGCCGGCAGGGGGCTGGGGGCCGGCGCCCGGGACGGCGGCTCGCTCCCTCACCCGAGGCGGGTAGTCCGGGAGGACGGCGGCGATGGACAGGTCCGGCCGCTGGGACAGGTCGACGTCACGGGGGTCTACCAGGCTGTGGTCGGCGTCCGCGACGACGCGGAGGCGCGGCCGGGCGGCGTCGTGGGTCTGGCCGGTGACGACGGCGATGCTGCCGTCCCCGAGCGCGACGATGGTGCCGACGGGGTAAAGGGCGATGCGCCTGAGCGCCTCCTCCACGAGGTCGGCAGCGAGCTGGCGGCCGGCCATGGCCTTCAAGCGGGCGACGGCCCCCGCCGGATCACGGCCGCCTGCCAGGAGGTGCTCGCAGGCATTGGCCACGGCGGCGAGGGCGCCGAACTCGTGGATGGCGCTCCCGCGCAGCCCGCGGGGATACCCAGAGCCGTCCAGGTACTCGTGGTGCTGGAAGGCGACGTGGGCGACCAGGATGCTGATGTCGTACCGGGCGCGGAGGAACTCGTACCCGATCTCCGGGTGGGCGCGCAGGGGATCGGCCTGGGACGGGCCATTGGGGGGAGGCAGCGCCACCTTGCCGACGTCGTGGAGGATCGCCCCCAGGCCCAGCTTGTGCAGGTCCAGGTGGTTGTAGTGCCGCGCCTCGCCCAGCACGAGGCTGACGAGGCAGACGTTGAGGCTGTGGTCCAGGTGCCCGTCGTCCAGGGAGCCGTCGGCCAGCAGGCTGAAGACCGGGTTCCGCCGCCGACGCAAGGCGTCGATGAAGTCGTCCACGGCGGCCTCCAGGCGGTCGAGACCGACCGTCTCGCCCCGGGCGGCGGCGTCGAAGACCTCCCAGAGGGCGACCCGGGCGCGGATCCAGGTGTGCTCGTCGACAGGGTCGTCGGGGGTCAGCCCTGGCACCAGGTCGTCCTGGATGGCGACGCGGGCGATGCCCTGGCGGGACAGGGCGTCGAGGTGCTTCTCGGTTACCTGGGTTCCGGCGGCCAGGAGGACCCTGCCGTGGCGGTCATAGACGCTCCTGGCCAGGCGCTTGCCCAGGAGTGCAGGGGCGAGGGGGCTCGTACGCAAGGGATCACCCTTCCAGTGATTGATCGTAAGGGGGCGGGACCCGCTGATGCGATCCAATACACTTTATCGGAGGAATCCGGCGTTTTATGTCCAACCTTCCGAGTGTCGTGGGTGACGGGGTGAAGAAGGGGAACCGGGGCAGTCCCCCCGAGGCTCGGCCGCGGATGCTCAGCCGGCGGCGCTTCCTGAGGGCCGCCGCCGGCATCGGCGGGTTCCTTCTCGCCGGGTGCGGCGCCGGGGGGCCGGCGGGCGGCGGCCGAAACGGGGTATCGACGGCGGGTGGCGCCCCAGGCTTCCGGCCGGGCGACCTGGCGGGCTTGGTCCTGTCGACGTCGATGGGGGTAGCGGGGCAGACGCTGCTCGTCGATCTGGGGGAGCTGCGCGTCCTGGGCGCCGTCAACTTCGCTGCCGCCCGCTCCGGTTGCCGGCCCCACCACTTCACCATGATCCCGACAGAGGACCCCCACGCCGGGTTCTACGGGCTGCAGACCTGCAACGCGAGCCACGAGGCGTTCATCCTGGAGTACGTGCCCAGGGACCAGGCCGACCCCAGGCTGGGCGGGGAGTTCCGCATCCGGGCCAATCTGACGGAGCGGTACGGCGTCAAGGCCAACCACCACGCCGTCCTCAAACCGGACCGCAGCCTCTGGGCGGTCTCGGACGACCGCCACGACCTCCTCACGTTCATCTCCACCCGGGAGCCCTACGAGCCGCTGCGCGCCTGGAGGTGGCTCTGGGACGAGGGGCGGAAGGTCAGCACGCCGGTCGAGGTCCGCCGCGGCCAGGATGGGAGATACCGCATCCCCACGCCGGAGCAGCCCTTCGGTCCCCACCGCTGCGACTTCGGCGCCTGGACGCCGGACGGTCGCTGGTTCGTGGAGGGCCACCGGAGCACCGGGGTGTTGTGGGTGGTGGACGGAAACACGCTAGACGTCGTCCATGCCCTGCAGACGGCGGAGGGCGGGGCGGTCGAGCCGGTCGATCCGGCCGACATCCGGCGGGGCGTCCGTCCGGGAGGGCGCACCACCATCACCCACGGCGCGGGGGTGACCAACGACAGCCGGTACCTGCTGGTCAACGACGTCAAGGGCAACGCCACCGTGGTCTTCGACATCGCCGACCCGGACCCGCGCCGGTGGCGGGAGCACAAGCGGATCCGTTGGCCGGGGGAGGGGGTATATCCTTATAGCCTCCAGTTCTCCCCGGATGGTTCCAAGGCGCTCGTCTCCCTGCGCGCCTACGACCTCTACAAGCCGGGCGTCGGGGCCACGGCGGTGGTGGACGCCCGGACCTTCGAGGTCATCCGGATCTGCGAGCTGCCCGGCTTCCTCGACGCCCGCGGCATCGCCGTCACCCCGGACGGGCGGTACTTCATCCAGGCCTACAGCGGCTGGGACACCAGCGGCGGCGGGCACGTCGTCTGGAGCCTGGACACCCTGGAGCCGGTCCTGCGGCTGCCCACCGGCGTGGGCGTGAACGAGGCCGTCCTCGTCCAGACCTCCAAGATCACCCACGGCTGCTGAGCCAGCCCCGGACGCTTTTGCCGCGAAGGCCACCACCGCGACGCGCCGGCGGCTCCCCTCGGCGGGCTTGGCAAGCCGCTGGGGGACCGTGCATCATTACCTATCGGAACGGGGGCGCCCCGCGCCCCTGCGGCGACGACGGTGCCCTGGAGGTCGATGCGGTGCGCGTCCTGGTCGTGGGAGGCGGAGGGCGGGAGCACGCCCTCGTGTGGAAGCTGAGGCAGAGTCCCCGGGTGCGCGAGGTCTACTGCCTGCCCGGCAATGCCGGCATCGCCCGCCTGGCCCGCTGCGTCCCCGGAGACCCCGAGGACGTCCGGGCCGTCGCCGACTTCGCCCAAGAGGAGCGCGTCGACCTCACCGTGGTCGGCCCCGAGGCGCCGCTGGTGGCCGGGCTGGTGGACGAACTGGCGCGCCGGGGCCTGCCGGCCTGCGGGCCCACGGCGGCAGCCGCCGCCATCGAGGGGAGCAAGGTCTTCGCCAAGGAGCTGATGGCCCGGCACGGCATCCCGACGGCAGCGTACCGGGTGTTCGACGACCCCGCGGCGGCACGGGAATACGTGGAGCGCCTGGGCGGCCCCGTGGTGGTGAAGGCGGAGGGGCTGGCGGCCGGGAAGGGCGTGGTCGTGGCGCCGGGTCCGGCCGAGGCGGCGGCCGCCGTGGAGGAGATCATGGTGCGCCGCGCTTTCGGCGAGGCTGGCCGGCGCGTGGTCGTCGAGGAGTACCTCGAGGGCGAGGAGGTGTCGGTGCTCGCCCTCACCGACGGCGAGCGGGTGCTGACGCTCCCGTCGTCCCAGGACCACAAGCGGGCGCTGGACGGCGACCGGGGGCCGAACACCGGGGGCATGGGCGCCTACTCGCCCGCCCCGGTCCTCACCCCCGACCTCGCCCAGCGCGTCGAGCAGGAGATCCTGCTGCCGGCGGTCCGCGCCCTGGCGGCCGAGGGCCGGCCGTACCGGGGCGTCCTCTACGCGGGCCTGATGCTCACGGCGGAGGGCCCCAAGGTGCTCGAGTTCAACTGCCGCTTCGGCGACCCCGAGACCCAGGCCGTCCTCCCCCGCCTCGAGGGGGACCTAGCCGACGCCCTGGAGGCGGCGGCCGGGGGAGACCTGCGGGGCGTCTCCCTGAGCTGGCGGCCCGACGCCGCTGTCTGCGTGGTCCTGGCCTCGGAGGGGTACCCCGGCCCCTACGAGAAGGGGCGCCCCATCTCGGGCCTGGAGGAGGCGGAGGCGATGGCGGACGTGCTGGTGTTCCACGCGGGGACGGTCCGCCGCGACGGCCAGGTGGTCACCGCCGGCGGGCGCGTGCTGGGCGTCACCGGGCTGGGGCCCACCATCGCCGCGGCCCGCGAGCGGGCTTACGAGGCCGTGGAGCGCATCCGCTTCGCCGGCTGCCACTACCGGCGCGACATCGCCCACCGGGCCCTGGCGCGCGGCGCCTAGTCCTTGCCCAGGTAGCGGGCCAGGCGGTGGAGCACCACGGCCAGCTGCCGCCGCGTGACCCGGTCGTCCGGCCGGAAGAGGCCGTCCCCGTGACCGACCATCAGCCCCCTCTCCCGCACCCAGGCGATCGCCTCGGCGTCCGGGTCGGTGGCCGGCACGTCCGGGAAAGGGCCCGCCAGCACCGGGTCGGCGGCCAGGTCGGCGAACAGCCGGTCCCAGGGGAAGGCCGGCCCCGGACAGTCGGGGCGGTCGACGCTGTCTAGCCGGTAATGGCCGATCAGGTGGTCGCGATCGACGGGGATCCGCCAGCGGAAGACGAGCCAGCGGGTGAGGTCGAGGCTGGCCCGGTACATGGCCTCTGTGAACGGCTCTCCCGGATACCCCTCGTGCTCAATGGAGAGGGTGTAGAGGTTGGGGTTCACGCCAGGGAACCGGTCCAGGAGGGGCCAGGACGGCCGGTTGACGACGCCGTTGGCCCAGGCGGCGTCCTCCTCGCGGACGTACTGGTGGATGGTCCCGTCCTTGCCGATGCCGTAGTGTGCGGAGACCCGGCTGGACGGGTCGCGGAACCAGGAGTCCGTCCCCGCCAGCGTCCCAGCCATGATGTGGTAGACGATGGCGACGGGCCGGTACCCGCGCCGGCCCGGGGTGCGATGGGGCGACCCGATCCAGCCGGAGTTCGACAGTTGTGAGGCACATGCCAGATCCCCGATGACGTAGTATCAAGGGTTTGCGGGCTTACAGGGGCGCTGAAACGCACAAATGCGTAGTTACACGATCTATGCTGCCGAAGAAGGAATTATCCGGTCGTTGACGAATATCCGTAAGCATGTACATCC
>JBBIPI010000075.1:0-7417 GCA_037442985.1 Clostridiales bacterium | reverse complement strand
CGCGGTCCACGTCGATGCCCATGAGGGCGGCGGCGTCCTTGTCCTCGGCCACCGCCCGGATCGCCTTGCCCAGGCGGGTGCGCCTCACGAAGGCGTACAGGATCGCCAGGAAGACGAAGGACATGGCGATGAGGAAGAGGCGGATGTAGGGGACTTCCAGCCCCCCAAGGTGCAGCGCGCCGCTGGGGAAGACGGCGGGGAAGGGTTGAGGCCGGGCGTTGGTGGCCCGCAGCACGACGTTCTGGAGGAAGATGGACACGCCGATGGCGCTGATGAGGGGTGCCAGCCGGGGGGCGCGGCGGAGGGGGCGGTAGGCCACCCGCTCCACCACGAGGGCCACGGCCACCGACGCGGCCATGCCGGCGGCGAAGGCGGCGGGCAGGGCCAGCGGGCCGGCTTCCGGGAGCCGCTTCAGGACCAGGTAGCCGGCGAAGGCGCCGATCATGAACACCTCGCCGTGGGCGAAGTTGATCATCTCCAGGATCCCGTAGACCATGCTGTAGCCCAGGGCGATCAGGGCGTAGATGCTGCCCAGGGTGAGCCCGTTCACCACCTGTTCCGCCCAGACTTCCATCGACTCCCTCCTCTAGACCCGCTCTGCCAGTCCATAACGAGAGGGGGAAGGCGCGCTCCGGCGCACCCTCCCCCCGCACGTCGCTGGCAGCGGCGGGGATCACGGGGCGAGGGTCGTGACCACCTCGCGCTTGCCGTTCTTCACCTGCTTGATCACCGCCTCGGCCGCCACCTTCCGGTCGCCGTTGGCCTCGAACTCGACGGCGCCGCTGGCGCCCTCCATCTTCGTGGCCAGGACGGCGTCCCTGAGCGCCTTCTTGCCGATGCTCAGGCTGCCGTCGGGGTTCTTCACCGCCACCTTCTCGACGGCGTTCAGCAGGATCATGGCCGCGTCGTAGGCCTGGGGCGTGAAGGTGCCGGGCTCGGTGTTGAACCGCTGCCGCCACTTCTGGGCGAAGGTCTCGTAGGCGGCGCCCTTGAGGGCCTGGCCGTTGGAGATGTACACGCCCTCCGCCTTGCCGCCCGCGCTTTCGACGAACTTGTCGTCGTCGATGCCGTCGGCGCCCATGAAGGCGGCCTGGATGCCCGCCTCGCGGATCTGCTTGACCAGGAGCGCCCCCTCGGCGATGAAGCCGCCGAAGGCGATCACGTCCGGCGCCAGGGGCTTGATCTTGCTCACCACGGCGCTGAAGTCCGTCTGCCCGACGTCGATGGCCTCGAAGAGGACCACCTGCCCGCCGCCCTTCTCGAAGTTCTCCTTGAACGCCTCCATCAGGCCCTGGCCGTAGGGGCTCTTGTCGTGGATGAGCGCCGCCTTCTTGGCCTTCAGGGTCTCGAGGGCGAACTTGGCCTGGGCGGCGCCTTGCATCTTGTCGTTCCAGGCGGTGCGGAAGACGTTCTCCAGGCCGCGGCTGGTGACGTTGGGCGCCGTGGAGGAGGGCGAGATCATGGTCAGGTGCGCCTCGGCGTACACGTCGGAGGCGGGGATGGTGCCGCTGCTGCACATGCTGCCCACCACGCCCACCACCAGCGGGTCAGCGACCAGGGTGCGCGCCGCGTTGACCGACGGCTCGGGGGCGCACCCGTCGTCCTGCTCGTTCGCCTCGACCTTGTGCCCCAGGATGGTCCCCTTCTCCTGGACGGCGAGGAGCGCGGCGTCCTTGATGGGGATGCCCAGGGACGCCACCGATCCGGAGAGGGCCGAGGCGATGCCGAGCTTGATCGGGTCGTTGGGGCCGATGGTGATCACGCCCCAGGGGTCCTGGGGGCCTTGGGCCTGGCCGCCGGGTGCCTGCTGCTTGGCGCAGCCGGCGAGGACGAGGGCGGCAACGAAGACGAGGGCGGCTACGAAAGAGGTGCGAAACCTCACGCGTTTTCCCCCCTTTCCGCATGGAATTGAAGGCTGGGAATGGGCAAGCCGCCGTAATATTCGCTTGAGGTTGGATGAATCCTGCTGGAACCTGCCGCCGGTGCCCTTCTGCCTCGGAAATGACCAGGGTCTACATTTCCCTTCCTGGCGCCGGCCAGGCAGGCATGGGGGATTGACCTGGTAACTCTGCCTCGGCGTCGTCGCGGTCATTTTAATTAATTTGGCAAGAGCGGGCCGGCCGTTCGTATCCGGTATAATTGATAACGCATATGCCTGCTCTCGAGGTCCCGTTCCCGGCGGAAGGCGGTGGAGCATGGACGTCCAGGGACTGCGCGTGCGGGTGATCGTCTTCTCGCTCCTGGCGGGCCTGGTGGCCCTGTTCGGCCTGGAGCAGGCCTACCGCTACAGCCGGGTCGATCAGCCCCTGGCGCGCTTCCTGGCCGAGCGGCGGGACGTGGCCGACTTCCGGGTGCGGGAGGTGGGCGGGCGGGTGATGCTGAAGCTCCGCCTGGGGCGCGTCGACAACCTGCGCGAGACCTACCTGGCCCTGGAGGAGGGGACCCGCTCCATCCTGGGCGCGCGCCCCTTCCAGTTGGAGATCGAGGACAACCGCGACCAGCGGCTGGTGGAGGACTACTACCGGCTCCACTACACGATCCAGGAGGGCCTGTCCACCGGCCGCTTCACCGAGATGGCCGACGCCCTGCGCGCCCGCGCCGCCGAGCTCGGGCTCGACGAGGCCCAGGTGTACGTCGACGTGGACCGGCTGTACGTGCAGCTGCGCCGCGGCGACCGCTACCTGTACGAGGTCATCCCGCGCGGCGGCGCGGCGCCGGCGGTGTCCGCGGTCCCCGGGGGAGGCGGGAGGCCGTGAGCCGGGAGGTGGCCATCGGACTCGGCCTGGCCGTGCTCGTCTTCCTCTTCACGCAAGGGATCAACCTGCTCCCCTTCGCCCTGCTGGCGGCGCTCCTCTTTTTCCTGCTGCGGACGACGGGGTTGCCCGGCCTGGACCGGCGGTTCCTGGCGGTCACGCCGGGCGGCGGCGGCATCCCGCCCGTGACCTTCGACGACATCGGCGGCCAGGCGGCGGCCAAGAAGGAGCTGTTGGAGGCGCTGGAGTTCGTCACCAACCAGGAGGCGGTCCGCCACCTGGGGATCCGGCCCCTCAAGGGGATCCTGCTCACCGGGCCGCCCGGGACGGGCAAGACCCTGCTGGCCAAGGCGGCGGCCAACTACACCGGCTCCGTGTTCCTCGCCGCCTCCGGCTCGGAGTTCATCGAGGTGTACGCGGGGGTGGGCGCCCAGCGGGTGCGGGAGCTGTTCCGCCGGGCAAGGGAGCTGGCCCGCCGCGAGGGCAAGCAGAGCGCCATCGTCTTCATCGACGAGATCGAGGTGCTGGGGGGACGCCGCGGCAAGCACCTGAGCCACCTGGAGTACGACCAGACCCTCAACCAGCTCCTGGTCGAGATGGACGGCCTCTCGGTGGACGACGAGGTGCGCGTGCTGGTGGTGGCGGCCACCAACCGGGCCGACCTGCTGGACGAGGCGCTGCTGCGGCCCGGGCGCTTCGACCGGGTGGTGCGCGTGGACCTGCCGGACCGCGAGGGGCGCCGGCAGATCCTCGAGCTGCACACGCGCAACAAGCCCCTGGGGCCCGACGTCGACCTGGACCGCATCGCCCGCGAGACCTTCGGGTTCTCGGGGGCGCACCTGGAGAGCCTGGCCAACGAGGCGGCCATCCTGGCCATGCGGGCGGGGGAGACCACCATCTCCCAGCGCCGCTTCCTCGAGGCCATCGACAAGGTGATCCTGGGCGAGCGGCTCGACCGCCGGCCCAGCCAGGAGGAGCTGCGCCGCATCGCCGTCCACGAGGCGGGGCACGCCCTGGTGGGGGAACTGCTGCGCCCCGGCTCGGTCTCCCACGTCACCGTAGCCTCGCGGGGGCTGGCCCTCGGCTTCGTCCGCCAAGCGCCCCAGGACGACATGTACCTGTTCACGAAGGAGTACCTGGAGGACGAGATCTGCCGCGCCCTGGCCGGCGGCGTCGCCGAGGAGACGGTGCTCGGGGGCCGGAGCACCGGCGCCTACGCCGATCACCGCCAGGCGACGGAGCTGGCGCGGCGCCTGGTCTTCGGCGGCATGTCCCGGCTCGGCGTGGTGAGCGAGGACACGCTGCCCGAGGCGCAGCTCCACCGCGTGGTGACCGAGATCGCCCGGGAGCAGGAGGAGCGGGCGCGCGGGCTGCTCACCGCCCACCGCCGGCTCCTGACGGCCCTGGCCGACCGCCTGCTGGAGCAGGAGTCGCTCTCCGGCGAGGAACTGCGGTCGCTCCTGAAGGGCGAGGACCCGGGCGGCGTCCAGCTGGAGCTGCCCCTGCCCGAGACCCAGGCGGCGGCCGGCTGAGCCGGAGGCGGCGGGGCATGGTCGGGGAGATCGTGGCGGTCGGCACGGAGCTGCTCCTGGGCCAGATCCTGAACACGAACGCCCGCTACCTGGCCCAGGCCCTGGCCCGGCTCGGCATCGACATCTACTACCAGACGGTCGTGGGCGACAACCGGGAGCGCCTGGCCGGCGTGCTGTCCCGCGCCCTGGCCCGCTCCGACGTGGTGATCACCTGCGGCGGGCTGGGGCCCACCGCCGACGACCTCACCCGCGAGGCGGTGGCCGACGCCCTCGGCCTGCCCCTAATAGAGGACGAGGCGGCGCGCCAGGTGGTGGAGAGCTACTTCCGCCGCCGGGGGCTGGACCTGGCGCCGGCCGGCAACCGCCGGCAGTGGCTCCTGCCCGCGGGGGCGCGGGCCCTGCGCAACGAGCACGGGTCCGCCCCGGGCTTCATCCTCGAGGCGGGGGGCAAAGTGGTGATCTCCCTGCCCGGCCCTCCCGGGGAGCTCCGCCCCATGTTCGAGGAGCAGGTCCTTCCCTATCTCTCGGCCCTGCCCGGGCGGGACGGCACGGTGATCGTCTCCCGGGTGCTGCACCTGTGCGGCATCGGCGAGGCGGCCGCCGAGGAGCTGGTCCGCGACCTGGCGGAGGGGAGCAACCCCACCCTGGCCCCGTACGCCCATCCGGGCCAGGTGGATCTGCGGTTGACGGCCAAGGCACGCTCCGAGGAGGAGGCGCGCCGGCTGCTGGCGCCTCTGGAGGAGGAGGTGCGCCGGCGGCTGGGGGAGCACGTCTTCGGCGCCGACGAGGAGACGCTGGAGGCGGTGGTGGGGGCGTTGCTGCGGGCCCGGGGCCTGCGGTTGGCCCTGGCCGAGTCGTGCACCGGCGGGCTGGTGGCCGAGCGGATCACGCGCGTGCCGGGCAGCTCCGACTACTTCGTCTTCGGCGCCGTGACCTACGCCAACGAGGCCAAGGAGAGGGTCCTGGGCGTCCCCGCGGAGACGCTGCGGCGCTGGGGCGCGGTGAGCCGGCAGACGGCGCTGGCCATGGCCGAAGGTGCCCGGGCGCTGATGGACGCCGACGTGGCCGTCGCCATCACCGGCATCGCCGGGCCGACCGGCGGCACCCCCGAGAAGCCGGTGGGGACGGTGTACTTCGGGCTGAGCGCCCGCGAGGGCTCGTGGTGGCGCAAGGGCTCCTTCACCGGCGACCGGGAGACCATCCGCCGCTGGTCGGCTCAGGAGGCCCTGACGCTCCTCCGCTCCTACCTGCTGCACCCGCACGCCCCCGCGGCGGAGCCGGCGGAGCAGTGAGCGCCCTGCGGACGTTCGTCGCCCTGGACGTGGGACCCGAGGCGCGCGGGGGCCTGGCCCGCTGGATGGCCGAGTTGGGGCCGCGGCTCCCGGGGTTCAAGTGGGTCGAGCCGGAGAACCTCCACCTGACGCTGCGGTTCCTGGGCGAGACGCCGGCCGAGCGGCTGCCAGCCTTGCGGGAGGCGCTGGCGGCCGCGGCCCAGGTGGCGCCCTTCGAGCTGGTCGTCCGCGGTGCCGGGGCCTTCCCCGACGCGGCTGCCCCGCGCGTCCTGTGGGCGGGGGTCGAGGCCACGGCGGCGCTGGCGGCGCTGCAGCGGCGGGTGGAGGAGGCGGTGGCGCCGCTGGGGTGGCCGCCAGAACCCGGCCGCTTCCTTCCCCACGTCACCGTGGCCCGCGCCCGCGCGGTGCGGCGGCGTCCGGAGCTGGCGCCCCACCTGGCGGCGGTCGCCGGCCGGGTGTGGGGGCGGGTGGAGGTGAGGGAGGTCCTGTTCCTCCGCAGCACCCTCACCCCGCGCGGCCCGCTCTACGAGCCCCTGGGCCGCTTCCCCCTGATCTCCTGACCCCTTGTCTCGGGCGGCGGGTGATGGTATCATTTAGTTGGCAGAAGATGGCAGGAAGGTGGCTGCCTTGGAGAAGCAGAAGGCCCTGGACATCGCCTTGGCCCAGATCGAGCGCCAGTTCGGCAAGGGGTCGATCATGCGCCTGGGGGAGGCCTCGGCGCGCATGGCGGTGGAGGCCATCCCCACCGGGTCCCTGGCCCTCGACCTGGCCCTGGGCATCGGCGGGGTGCCGCGCGGGCGCATCACCGAGATCTTCGGTCCCGAGTCGTCCGGCAAGACCACGGTCGCGCTGCAGGTGATCGCCGAGGCGCAGAAGGCGGGCGGCGTCGCCGCCTTCATCGACGCCGAGCACGCCCTCGATCCCGCCTACGCGCGGCGGTTGGGCGTGGACGTGGACAACCTGCTGGTGTCCCAGCCGGACACGGGCGAGCAGGCGCTGGAGATCGCCGAGGCGCTGGTGCGCAGCGGCGCCGTGGACGTCATCGTGGTGGACTCGGTGGCGGCCCTGGTCCCCCGGGCGGAGATCGAGGGGGAGATGGGCGACGCCCACGTGGGTCTGCAGGCGCGGCTCATGTCCCAGGCCCTGCGGAAGCTCACCGGCGCTGTGAGCAAGTCGCGGACGGCCCTGATCTTCATCAACCAGATCCGCGAGAAGGTGGGCGTCCTCTTCGGAAATCCCGAGACGACCCCCGGCGGGCGGGCGCTGAAGTTCTACGCCAGCGTGCGCCTCGACGTGCGGAGGGTCGACTCCCTGCGCCAGGGGTCCGACACCGTGGGCATCCGGGTGCGGGCCAAGGTGGTGAAGAACAAGCTGGCGCCCCCCTTCAAGCAGGCGGAGTTCGACCTCCTCTACGGGAGCGGCATCTCCAAGGAGGGCGACCTGCTGGACATCGGCACCGACCTGGGCCTGGTCTCGCGGGTCGGCGCCTGGTACTCCTTCGGCGAGGAGCGGCTGGGCCAGGGGCGGGAGAACGCCCGCGACTTCCTGAGGCAGCACCCCGAGGTGGCCGCGGCCCTGGAGGCCAAGGTGCGCGAGGCGCTGCAGCTGGGGACGGTGCGGGTCCCGCCGGCGGCGGACGAGTGAGCTTCCTTGACGCTGGGCGCTTCACGCTACTAAAATTTCAAGGAAGCGCCGTAGGCAGCAGCGAAACCTGAATACACACCGCCCCGGCATTCCGGGGACGTGACCATATCGCCGAGGGAACAGCTGTCTGTGCAGGAGGCAGACGACCGGCCGATCTGGCGGACCCAAGAAGAATCGGGGTGCGTGTTCTTCGGGG
>JBBIPI010000074.1:0-7449 GCA_037442985.1 Clostridiales bacterium | reverse complement strand
GTGGTCGCTTTGCCTCGGAATCGGTGGTCGCTTTCCCTCGGAACAGGTGGTCGGAATGAATCGGAATGGGTGGTCGGTTTCCGTCGGAATCCGCAGCCGCAGCGCCTTCAGGGGCTTGAAGCCAAAGACGTTGCCGACGATGGAGGAGGCCATGTTGGCGATGGAGCCTTCCTCGAACAGGGCCAGGTCGTACGCCACATAGGCGAGATACTGGTTCTCCGTCCCCGGCACCGGCTCTATGTGGTAGCACTTGGCCTTGTAGCGGTCCAGCGTCGTCAGCCGATCGGTCCACACCACCGTCCAGGTGGCCGTGGACGACTCGCCGGCCACCGCCGCGGCCGCCTCCTCGATGGGCACCCCCTCGTGGGGCGTCACCCGGAAGACGGCCAGGGTGTCGGTGTCTTTGGGCGTGTAGTGGGGGTCGTAATACCCCATCTCCCGGTACTCCTTGACGCCGGCGCTGTACAGCGCCTTGCCCTCCGCCTGGGCCCTCGCCTGGCCTACGAACTGCTCAGGCCCTCTCATGCCCCTCGCCTCCTTCGATTGAAAGTTGGCCGGATTCAGGGCATAGCGTAGCGGAGAGCGCCCTCGCGTGACCAATACCAAGGTCCATAAGGGTCCATAAATGAGTCGTTACACGGGGAAGGCGCGACGGGCCGAATGGGTCACAGGGTATCCCCGGGGACCAGGCCTACGCAGCTCTCGACGTTCGCCACGGTCAGGATGCCGGCATAGTCAGCCAGGAGAGGGCTCATGCCGGCGGTGATCCGCTCCGCCACGCCGGCCGGGGCGATGACGATGATGAGGGCGTTCCGCATGACTTCGGAGAACCCCAGGTCGGTCCGCTCGCCGCGGGCTCCCCTCCCCCACGCCTGGGGAATGACAGTGTACCCGGTGGCGCCGGCCTTCGTGATGATCTCGAGGGCGGCCGGCAGCGCCAAGGCCTCCAGGACGATCTCGACCCGCTTGAGCGCTTCCTGCACCTTGGCACCCCCCTTCCGCCAGAGGCACTATCCCTGGATGATCCGGTGGGCGAGGGCGAAATACAGGGGTATCCCGAGCAAGATGTTGAAAGGGAACGTGATTCCCAGGGACAGGGTGATGGCCAGGTCCGGCCGGGCCTGGGGCAGCGCCAGCCGCACCGCAGCCGGGGCGGCGATGTACGAGGCGCTGGCCGCCAGGACGGCGAAGAGCGTCGCCCCGCCGACGCTGAGGCTCACCACCCGCGCGACGAGGACGCCGAGGATCCCTGCCAGCACGGGCATGGCGATCCCGAAGAAGATCAGGAACCGACCCATGCGGGCGAAGTCGCCCAGGCGCCGGCCGGCGGTCAACCCCATGTCCAGCAGGAAGACGCTCAGCACCCCCTGGAAAGGATCGACGAGGAACGGGGCCATCAGTTCCATCCCCTTTCCCCCGGTCAAGGCGCCGATGGCCAGGCTCCCCAGCAGCAGCGTCGGCGCCGTGCCCAGGAGGGTTTCGCGCAGGGCGGCGCCGATCCTCCCCGGCTCGGCGGGCTTCTGGTGGCCGGACATCCGCGCCAACAGGATCCCGCCCAGGACCCCGGGAGCCTCCATCAACGCCATGATGGCCGTCATGAAGCCTTCGTGTGGGACGCCGGCGCGCGCCAGGAAGGTGCTGGCGGTAGCGAAGGTCACCACGCTGATGGACCCGTAGTGAGCGGCGATCGCCCCCGCGTTGACCGGGTCGACGCGTCCCAATTTCCTGAGCGCCGCGAACGCGACCCCGGGCAGGACGATCAGGCCCAGAACCAGGCCGGCCAACGCGGCGGCCAGGAACGCGAGCGACACCCCCTCCCGGGCCAGCTCCGCCCCGCCCCGGAACCCGATGGCCAGCAGCAGGTACAGGGACAAGCCCGCGGTCAATTCCTTCGGCACCGCCAGCTCCGACCGGACCAGGCCGGCCACCACCCCGAGGGCGAAGAACAGGATCGCGGGCGACACCAGGTTCTCCCCTGCCGTCGCGAGAAGACCCTGCACGGGCGCTTGCCTCCCAGGCCGGGCATAAGGCGAACGCCGCTTCCTGAATTGTATTTCGTACTATTGCCGGGGTCAACAACGTTTTTGAAGAGGTCCCCGTGCGTGTGTCATACTTTTGGCCGGAGGGAACGGGCAGTGAAGCGGTGGACGTTCCTCAGCAACCACGCCCAGGTGCTCCTGTGCATCGCCCGCCAACCGTCCATCACCACGCGGGAGATCGCGGAACACGTCGGCATCACGGAACGCGCCGCCCAGTTGATCATAGACGACCTCGAGGAGGCCGGGTACCTGACCCGGACGAGGGAAGGCCGGCGCAACCGCTATCAGGTGAACCTCGACCTGCCGATGCGCCACCAGGCTCAGCAGGGGCTGACGGTGCGAGACCTCCTGGAACACCTGAGCGCGCCGCGGCTTCGCACCCCCTAGCGGCGTAAACTCGTGGCCGTCGTATATGTCCTGCCGCGCCGCGCCCTTCACTGCCCCCGCCGCGTTTCGCCCCCGGTCATGCCCGCCGTAACCAGGAAGCGCAGGACCGCCTGGGGCGGGGTGTCTAGCAACACCACGTTGGCGCGCGGGACCACGGCCACGAAACCGCCCAACTGGAGCGACTGGGGAACGTAGACCGCCACCCGGTCGCGCCCGGCCTCGCCCAGCAGCGACAGGTCCTCGCTGGTGACGAACCCGAGCAGCTCCAGGCCGCTGTCGGGCAGGCGCACCAGGCAGGCCCGGGAGAAGGACTGCTTCTTGCCGCCGAAGGCGTCGACCACGTCCTTGATGCTGCCGTAGACGCTCTTGACGATGGGGATGCCGGCCACCAGCCGCTCGCCCCACGCCAGCAGCCGCGCCGCCAGCCAGTGGCCGCCCAGCCATCCGACCGCGGTGATGAGCGCCACCGTGACGGCGATCCCCACGCCGGGCACCCGCACCAGGCCGAAGAGCAGGTAGCGCTCGCCGATCGCTTCCAGGAGCCCCAGCACCCGGCCCACGACGTAGACCGTCAGGGCGACGGGCGCCAGCAGCAGCACACCCTCCACGAAGTACTGGCCCAGCTTCCTCAAGCCGTCCGCCCCTCCCCCGCCGCACCGCCGGGAAGGGATTCTATCGGACGTCGGCGAGTCCTGCCGGCCCAAGCCCGGAAGGCGGGCGCGAGGGTTGGAGCGGGGCGTACAGGAGGCGGTACACCCGATAGTCGCGGAGCACGGCGCGGACGAAGCGGCGCGTCTCCGGGAAGGGGATGCGGCCCGCCCCCCGCTCGCTGCCGTCCCAGAGGCCGGCGGCCAGCCACTCGGCCACCACCTGCCGCCCGGCGTTGTAGGCGGCCAGGCTGGCGGGCACGCTGCCGCCGAACTCGTCTCTGAGGTGGGCCAAGTACCAGGTGCCGATGGCCACGTTCACCTCGGGGTCGTAGAGCATCTCGGCCCGGAAGGCTCTCAGCCCGATGCGCCCCGCCACCCATTCGCCGGTGCCAGGCAGCACCTGCATCAGCCCCCGGGCGCCCGCGGAGGAGACGGCGCCCGGGTTGAAGCGGCTCTCCACCCGGATGACTGCCGCCACCAGCCAGGGGTCGAGGCCGTGCCGCACCGCAGCGGCGAAGACCAGGTCTCGGTAGTGCAGGGGGTAGAGCCAACGCGCGCCGAGAAACGCCGCGGCCACCGCCGCGACGGCGACCAGGAGCAGGGGGAACGGTAGGCGCCGGCTCAGGACGGGGCGCCTCCGGCCATCCGGGAGGCGAGCCGCTCCCACGCCGCCCTCACCTGCCGGCGCGTCTCGGCCGGGCTGCCCCGGTTGTCGATCACCACGTCGGCCCGGCGCAACCGTTCCTCGGGCGCCATCTGGGCCCTGAGGCGCGCCTCCGCCTCCTCGCGGTCGAGGCCCGCGCGCGCCGCCAGCCGCGCCACCTGCTGCTCGGGGTCGGCCACCACCACCCACACCTCGTCGGTCAGACCGTCCAGCCCGGTCTCGAGGAGCAGGGGGGCGTCCAGCACGGCCACGCGGCAGCCGGAAGCCCTCAGCTCGTCCAGGCGGCGCCGGATCTCCCTAATGATGTGCGGGTGGGTCGCCCGGTTGAGCCGCTCCAGGGCCTCGCCGCTGCCGAAGGCGACGCGGGCCAGCCGCCTCCGATCGATCCGTCCGTCCGGCCCCAGGATCCCGGGCCCGAAGGCCGCCACCAGCGCCTGGTGGGCGGGCCGGCCGGGCTCCACCACCTCCCTGGCGATGGCGTCAGCGTCGACCACCGCCGCGCCCAGCTCCGCCAGCCAGCGGGCCACGGTGGTCTTGCCGGCGCCCGCGCCGCCCGTCAGACCGATGACGATCACGCGCTCACCCAGGACGGCCCCCGACCCCCCGGGGCGGCACCGGGACCCGAGGGCCGCCGGCAGCCGCCCGGCCTGAGCGCCGCGGAAGCAGGCCGCTAGAGCAGGCGGAGCAATCCGACCGCCACCAGGAGGGTGCCGGGGGCGTATTCGGCCAGCCGCCACGGACGGCCCCTCCCCGCGCGCCCACCCAGGCGCACGCCGAGGAGCACGAACAACACCTGCAGAGGGCCGACCAGGGCGGCCAGGAGGAATCCCCCTCCATTTAACGCCATCCCCAGGCCCGCGGCAACGGCGTCGAGGGCCAGGCTCACGCCGAGGGCGGCCGCCTCCACGCCCTCCAACCGGCCGGAGCGGTCCAGGTCCGCCAGGCCGGGGTCGCGCCAGATCTGGACGATGAGCCCCAGGGGACGGAGGCGCAGCAGGAGGAGAGGGCGGTCGGCAGGGACGGCGGCGCGCCCCTGGATCCTGGCCCGCCAAGCGGCCCAGGCGCCCAGCAGGACCAGGAGCGCGCCCCCCAGGCGGGCGGCCGCGACCGGCGACAGGGCGGCCAGCCACCCCCCGGTCACCGTCACCCCTGCCACGAGCAGCGAGGAGACGGCCCCGATGATGGCCAGCGACCCGGCGGGAATGCGGATGCGCCGGAGCCCGTAGCTGGCTCCCACCGCCACCCCGTCCACGCTCACCGCCACCGCCACCGCCAGGGCCGCCAGCCACGCCACCGCTCCCACCCCGAGCAGGATATGGCCGGGGCGCCGGAGGGGTGTGGCGGGCTACTCCACCGCCCGTCCGCCGATCTTCTCCAGGGTCCCGGAGCGCAGCGGCTTCTCCGACCAGATCTCCACCAGCCAACCGCCCCCCGGCTGGGGCTTAAGGGAGATCTCCCCCGTGAGGCCGACCCGCCTCCGCAGGTGGTCGACGGCGCGCTCGGCCCCCTGCTCGTCCTCGAACTCCAGGGCGACGAAGTGCACGGAACTCCCCCCTTCGCCTGAGCGACCCCGCAGCAGCGAAGGCTACCGCTGGCAGCGGGGACAGAAGCGGGCGCTCCTCCCGCTCACCCTCGCCTTCACGATGAGGGTGCCGCAGCGCGGGCAGGGCTGCCCTTCCCTTCTGTACACCCTGAGCGCGGGCGCGTAGCCCCCCGGCTGCCCCAGTCCGTCCCGGTAGTCGGAGAAGGTGGTGCCGCCGGCCGCCACCGCCTCCTCCAGGACCTGGCGGAGGGCATCCCAGAGCCGCGCCACCTCCCGGTCGTCCAGGCTGGCGGCCGGCCGCGCCGGGTGGATGCCGGCCAGGAAGAGGGCCTCGTCGGCGTAGATGTTGCCCACGCCGGAGAGGACCGCCTGGTCCGTGAGCACCGCCTTGACGGCGCGCCGTCCCACCAGCGCCCGCCGGAGCGACTCGGCGGTGAAGCCCTCCGCCAGCGGGTCGGGGCCGAGGTCGCGGTAGCCGGGGGGCAGTTCTTCCTCGCCCGCCACGGCCCACAGGCGGCCGAACTTGCGCACGTCGCGGAAGCGCAGCTCGCCGCCCCCCTCCAGGGCGAGGACGGCGTGCAGGTGGCTGTCCCCGCCCGCCGGGGTCCCCTCCGGCACGAAATAGAGCTGGCCGGTCATGCGCAGGTGGACGGCCAGCAGGCCGTCCCCCTCCAGGTCGAAGAGCAGGTACTTCCCTCGGCGCCGGAGCCCGGCCACCCGCCGCCCCGCGAGGGCGGCGGCGAACGCCTCCGGAGCGGGCGGCGCCCCCAGGCAGTGGGGCGACAGGACGCGGACGGCGGCGAAGCGCCGGCCGCGCACCAGGGGCTCCAGGGTGCGGCGGATGCTCTCCACCTCGGGCAGCTCGGGCACGCTACCCCTCCTAGACAGGTTTCAAGTCGTACCAGTTCGGCCCGGCCTTGACCTCCACGCGCAATGGCACGGCCAGCTCGGCCGCCCCCTCCATGGCGGCCACCACCAGGTCGCGGGCCTCGCCCAGCTCCTGCTCGGGCACCTCCAGGATGAGCTCGTCGTGCACCTGCAGCACCAGGCGGCTGCGGAGCCCGCGGGCCGCCAGCTCGCGGTGCACCCGCACCATGGCCTTCTTGATGATGTCGGCGGCCGTGCCCTGGATGGGGGTGTTGATGGCTGTGCGCTCGGCGAAGCGGCGGCGGGCCACGTTGCGGCTGTTGATGTCCGGCAGCGGCCGGAGGCGGCCGAAGAGGGTGCGGACCACCCCCTCCTCCCTGGCCCGCCGCACCACCTCCTCCATGTACCGGCGCACGCCCGGGAAGCGGGCGAAGTAGGCCGCGATGAAGGCGTGCGCCTCCTCGCGGCTGATGCGCAGGGTCTGCGCCAGGCCGTAGTCGCTCATCCCGTAGGCGATGCCGAAGTTGACCACCTTGGCCCGGTCGCGCAGCTCCTCGCTCACCTCTTCGGGCGGCAGCCCGAAGACCTCGGCCGCCGTGGCCCGGTGGACGTCCCGCCCCTCCCGGAAGGCGGCGGTGAGCGCCTCGTCGCCCGCGATGTGGGCCAGGATACGCAGCTCGATCTGGGAGTAGTCGGCGGCCAGCAGCAGGTGGCCCGGCGGCGCCACGAAGGCGCGGCGCAGCCGCCGGCCCTGCTCCTCGCGCACGGGGATGTTCTGCAGGTTGGGGTCGGCGGAGGAGAGGCGGCCGGTGGCCGTCACCGTCTGCTGGAAGGTGCAGCGGACGCGTCCGTCGGGCTCGATCTGCCCCCGGAGCCCCTCCACGTACGTGCCCAGGAGCTTGGTCAGGTGGCGATACTCCAGCACCCGCGCGGCGATGGGGTGACGGTGCGCCAGGGACTCCAGCACCGAGGCGTCGGTGGACCAGCCCGTCTTGGTCCTCTTCTCCGCCGGAAGGCCCAGCCTGCCGAAGAGGACCTCGCCCAGCTGCTGGGGGGAGTTGATGTTGAAGGGCTCGCCGGCCAGGGCGTGGATCTCCCCGGCCAGTTCCGCGGCGCGGGCGGTGAACTCCCGGCCCAGGTCCTCGAGGGTGGCCGGGTCGACCCGGATCCCGGCCGCCTCCATATCGGCCAGGACCGCCACCAACGGCAGTTCCACCTCGCGGTACAGGGAGGCGAGGCCGCGGGCCTCCAGGGAGGCCTCCAGCCTGGGGCGCAGCGCGCGCGCGGCGTCGGCTCGGG
>JBBIPI010000073.1:0-7690 GCA_037442985.1 Clostridiales bacterium | reverse complement strand
CCCGCGGCGCCCGGCGCCCGGGAGGTGGGCGCCTTCCTGGCCGCGGCGGCCGGCGCCTCCGCCAGCGTGGCCGAGTGGTTCGCGCGCCTGATGGCGCGGCTTTGCGGCGATCTGGGCCTGGTGCTGCTCGACCCCCTGGCGCCCGGCTGGCGGGAGGAAGCGGAGGAGTTCTGGGCCCGGGTGCTGGCCGACCCGGTGCGGGTGGAGGAGGGGCTGGCCGCCGGGGCGGAGCGGCTGCGGCAGGCCGGCTACCCTGTGGCCTTCCCGCCGGGGGAGCACGCCTGGCTCTTCCTCCGCGTGCCGGACGGTCGCCCCGGGTTGCTGTGGCGGGATGGGGCCTTCTCGTCCCGAAGGGGTGACAGGGTCCACGACCCGGACGAGCTGCTGCGCCTGGCCCGCGGCGGGGAGGCCGAGCTGAGCCCGGGTGCCGCCCTCCGGCCCGCCCTGCGGGACTGGCTCCTGCCCACCCTGGCCCACGTGGCCGGGCCGGGCGAGGCCGCGTACCTGGCCCAGCTCCCGGAGCTATACGCGCTGCTGGGGGTGGGAAGGCCCCTCTACCACCCGCGCCTCAGCCTGACGCTGGTGGCGCCCGAGGAGGCTGCCGCCCTGGAGGGCTTGGGGCTGCGACCGGCCGACCTGCTGGGAGGCGAGCGCGCCCTGCGGGAGGCGCTGGCCCGCGCGGGGGAGATGGCCGTCGAGGAGGCCTTCGCCGCCGCGAGGCAGGCCCTGGCGGCGGAGCACGCCCGCCTGGTGCAGCGCCTGGCCGCGGCCGGGGCGGACGTGAGCGACCTGGCCGAGGGCAACCTGGGCCGCATCCTGGCCCAGCTCGATTACCTGGAGGCCAAGGCGCGGCAGCGCTGGCGGCGCCGCCCGGAGGCGGCCGCCGTCGTGCGCCTGCGGGAGCGGCTGATGCCCGGCGGCCAGCCGCAGGAGAAGGTGTTGAACGTCGTCCCCTGGCTGTGCCGGGCCGGCTGGGGCCTGGCAGAGGGGCTGCTGCGGGCCCCCCTCACGGGGGTCCACCAGGTGGCCATGTGGGAGGAGTGAGGCGGTGCTCGACCTCTTGGCCTTCGCGCCCCATCCCGACGACGCCGAGCTGGGGGTGGGCGGCATCCTCGCCCTGCACGCCGCCCGCGGCCTGCAGGTGGGGGTGGTCGACCTGACGGCCGGCGAGATGGGGGACAACGGCGATGTGGCGGAGCGGGCGGCGGAGGCGGCTGCGGCCGCCCGGGCGCTCGGCCTGGCGGCGCGCGAGAACCTGGGCCTCCCGGACGGCCGCCTGGCGGTCACCGAGGAGGCGGTGGCGGCGGTGGTGGCGGCCCTGCGGCGCCACCGGCCCCGGCTGGTGCTGGCGCCCTGGGGGGAGGACCCCCACCCGGACCACCGGGCCGCGGCCGAGATCGTGGCGGCGGCGCTCTTCAAGGCGGGGCTGCGCAAGTACCTACCCGACCTGCCCCCCCACCGGCCGGCCCGGCTGCTCCGCTACTTCATCAACACGGAGGCGGTCCCCTCCCTGATCGTGGACGTGTCATCCGTCTACGACCGCAAGGAGGCGGCCCTGGCGGCCCACCGGAGCCAGTTTCGGCGCGACCCGGGGCGGGTGCCGACACCCGTCAACGACCCGGCCTTCCTCCGACGCATCCGCGCCCGCGACGCCCGCTGGGGGGCCATGATCGGCGCGGAGTACGGCGAGGGGCTGCTCCTCGGGGAACCCCTGGCCCTGGACGGCCTCGACCTCCTGCTCTGACGCCCCCGCCGCCGCGTCCCGGCCGCGGCTACCGCCAGCTCCAGTCGGGTGCCTCACCGCCCTCGTCCGGGCCCGGCTTCCCCTCCAGGTACGGCCTCAGCTCGTCGTCGAGGGTGCTGAACTCGCCCTCCACCTCGATGAGGCCGGCGTCCCGCAGCGCCCGCGCCACCTCGTGCAGGGAACGGCGCCGCTCCGCGGGCAACTGGCGCACGAAGCGGTTGATCTCCTCCGGCGCCGCCTTTGCCCGGAACCTGACCCCTCCGTACTTGAGGAATCCCTCGACATGGTCCGCGTTTCCCGGCACGGCCAGGCCTCCTCCGACGGCTGCCGGGCCGGGGGACATCCCTGCCGGCCTCGGTCGAGCATAGTGTGTGAGGCTCGCCGCTCGGGCAAAACCGCAGCAGTGGACACAGGCGATTCAGTATCAACGCGTTTGGAAGCGCCGCAACCCCGAACAGATTACAAGTCTATCTAGTGTCTTTATCGTGAAGACTTTGCCCTCGGTCGCCAAGAGCAGTTTCTTCATGTCTTCGCGACGCTCGCCGAAACCCAAGTCATCCAGGCGCGCTACCAGTTCGTCGGGGGGAGCCTCAAAAGGATACCTCATCGTCCGCCTCGCTCATGTAGGACACGGTTTCTTCCTCGACCCGGTTCGCTTTCCTGGAGGTCTTCACGATTTCCTCCTCAAGGTGCCGCTCCACCGCGGCGAACCCACCCATCTCGGCGATGGCCCGGCCGACGCGTGCCAGCTTCTCCGCCCAGCCCGCCGCCAGGTCCCAACCATGCCTCAAGCGCCACACCGCCAGCCGGATCAGGTGTCCGTAGGCCACGCAGCGGGCGTCGCCCCGCGTGAGGCGGACGCCGCCTTCTCGCAGCCCTCTCAGGTCCTCGGTGACGAGGGCGGCGATCCCCTCGGCCGTCGTGGCTAGCAAGCGGCGCTTCATCGTCCCGGTCGTGCGGCAGACGAAGACCGTGTCCACTACCGACGAGTCCGTGCCGTGGATGTGGATCGATCCTCCCATCTCCGCCGGACAGGGAAGGGAGGCGGTGCAGACCAAACCGGCGTCGAGGAGGGCTACCGCGACCGGGAAATAGGCTTCCAGGGTGTTGTGATGGTAGGTGAAGACGAAGGGGGAGCCCGGTTTCAGGGCTCGCGCCACGCGGCGGAAGGCTTCCGCGAGTCCGACGGTGAAGTGCTCCAACCCTCTGTCCAGAGTGTCATTGCCGGTCAATTCCTCTGCATGGCGGGTGGACGGCCGGGCGAAGGCCGGCTCGCTATCGCCCACAAGCCGCCTGAGCCACACGTAGCAGAAGTCCATCAGCTCGGCGTACTGAACGTTGGCGAAATACGGCGGATCGGTCAAAACCGCGTCCAGGCTGGCGGGCGGTAGGTCCGCGCGCGTGGCGCTGGCACACCGCAAGTCAACCTGGCGCACCTGCGCCCCGTCGCTTTCGCCGATCCATTCGCCGTGAAGGGGAACCAGCACCTTGCGGCCCCGCTGGGAGCGGATCTCGAAGGGGTGCTGGCAGTACGCCTTCGCGCGTGCGAACTTTTCGACTATGTTGGACCAACCGCCGCTCCCGATGTTCAGGCCCGTCTCGGGGTGTCGGATGCCGAGCAGGTTGGACTCGCACTGGATGAGGCCGACCGGGAAGCCGTGGACGGAGAAGATGTCGAGGGATTTCAGAGCCATGGTGTCATAGCGGCACAGCATGTTCTGGTAGCGCAGCAGGTCGGACAGATTGGTGGCCAAGGCTTCTCGCAAACGCCGGTCGGGCTGGTCGGCTACCGCGCGGGCGATCAGTTCCAGGCCGAGGAGTTGTCGGGCGTTAAACATCTCATGGTAGCGGCGGTAGCCCCAGCGGTGCAGGCGCCGCGTCTCGTCCCCGGGAGGGATGGGGTCGTCAGGGACGAAGCGAGGCCGGAGCCGCTGCCACGCCGCGATGGCCTCTTGATAGCGGTCTAGGTCGTCCTGATCCGGCTTCTTGAAAAAGCGACCCGCGTGCTTCGGCTTGCAATGCCAGCAGTGGTATTCCAACGCGACCAGGCGGTGTCGTGGCGGTCCCGCCGAAGCCGAGGGATAGGCGTTCTGAGCGCCGCAGTGGGGACAGGGGCAGCGATTGCGGCGGGCCGGACCCTGGAGGACGAGGGGCTGGCCACAGGTTGCGCAGGCGCCGGGGTTGTGCCGATCATCCACTTCGGTCAGCGCGCCACATGCCGCGCAGATGATGACGTTTTTGGGGTGCCGGCGGTTTTCGGCCAGGAGGTAGCCGGGAAAGAGATCGAAGTCCCGTCCGCAACTCCGGCAGCGCTGGACCTTTACCCAGATGAAATACTTTACCTGAGCGTCCGGCCGTCCGCACTCCGCGCAGCGCGTTCGATATAGGTGGCCCACCTCTTCCTCCAGGTGAGAGGACACCGATTCGGCTGCCCGTCGATAGGCCGCAAGGTCGAGGTGCGCGATCTCCTGGCGGACGATCCAGTAGGACATGGGGTTGATGTCGAAGCCGATGACGTCGAAGCCCAACCGGTTTGCCTCGAGGAGGGGCGTGCCACCGCCCATAAATGGGTCCGCCACCTTCAGGCCAGCGAAGGAATGGGGACGGTAGAATTGCTCTCGCAGAGGCCCCCCGGCGAATTCGGCGAGCAGCAGCGCGCGGAAGAGCGTGCCGGGACGCCGGGCAAACCATTTGTGCACGGCGATAACCGGCCGATAGTTCTGCTGGACCTGCTTCTCGCGCAGGGCCAGCTCGGCGACGAAGGGCACGTCGAAGCAGCGCTCAATGCCACGCGGCGAGCCGGTTTCCGCGGGTAGCCCGGGGAGCAAAGCAGTTCCGCCGATTGTGATCTGGTGGTAAGCGGTCATCAACACACATCCTGTAGCGGAACGGTGGCGGCCGTAACAAGACATTCGCCAGCCTGTCCCGACCTCCTTTCGCGCTGCTGAACGAGGCCTTTCACAGCGTGGAGCGCTGCACCCGGCCGCCCTCCAGGACGAGGTAGAGGTTGTCGATGAGGCGGGCGCGGCCGACGCGCGCCGCCACGGCGAGCAGCACCCGGTCCCCGATGACGGCCAGGTCGTCCAGCGTTTCCGGGTCCACGGCAGCCGCGTACTCGGCCCGGACGGCCGGGTCGGCCTCCAGCACCGCCCGCATCGCCGCGGTCACCGCCGCCGCCGAGCGCTCGCCGGCGGCGATGAGCGCCTCCGCCTCGGTCAGGGCGCGGTACAGCGCCAGGGCGCTGCGCCGCTCCTCGGGGGTCAGGTAGGTGTTGCGCGAGCTCATGGCCAGGCCGTCGGGCTCGCGCACCGTGGGCACGGCCACCAGCTCCACGTTCATGTTCAGGTCCCGGACCATGCGGCGCAGGATGAGGAGTTGCTGGGCGTCCTTCTGGCCGAAGTAGGCCCGGTCGGGGGCGACGATGTTGAGGAGTTTGGTGACCACGGTGGCCACGCCCCGGAAGTGGCCGGGGCGGAAGGCGCCGCAGAGGCGGTCCGAGAGCACCTCCACCTCGACGTGGGTGCGGAAGCCCGCGGGGTACATCTCCTCGACCGCGGGGACGAAGAGGAGGTCGGCGCCGGCGGCCTCCGCCAGCCGCGCGTCGCGCTCCAGGTCGCGCGGGTACTCCCGGTAGTCCTCCTGCGGCCCGAACTGCAAGGGGTTGACGAAGACGCTCACCGCCACGAAGCCGTTCTCGGCGCGGGCGCGTCGGATCAGGGCCGCGTGCCCGTCGTGCAGGTAGCCCATGGTGGGGACGAAGCCGATGCTCTTGCCGGCGGCCCGGGCCTGCGCCACCGCCGCCCGCGCCGCGGCGATCCCGCGCGCGGTCTCCACCGCCCTCGCCTCCCTACGCTCGCACCCGGTCGCTCAGCTTTTCCCGGACGGAGCGCACCTTCTGCTCCATGCTGGAGGGGCGGTCCCGGCGGTCGTCGATCTTAACCGTCGTCACGAGGCGCCCGGCACCAGCGGCGCCGGCCGCCCGGTGCATGGCGAGGATCGCCTGGAGGAGCTCCTCCAGGTCCCCCTCGATGACCGTGCCCATGGGGTTGAGCTCGTGCCTCAGGTGCGGGAACCCCTCGCGGAGGGCCTGGAGCGCGGCCGCCACGAAACCGCTGACGCTCGTGCTCCCCGTACCCACGGGGACGACGCTGACCTCGGCCATGGCCATCGCTCATCACCTCGGCAGGTCATGCGTTCTCCGCTCGCGGCCGCGCTCCTGCTCCCTTCAGAGGCCGAGGGCCTGCAGCACCCTGCGGACCACGCCGCCCAGGAGGAAGGCCGAGGCGAAGGTGCCCGCCCAGATGAGCAGGGCCTCCCCCCGGCCGCGCTCCTTGAAGATCATGAGCAGGGAGGCGAGGCAGGGGACAAACAGGGTGATGGTGACCAGGGCGGTGACGGCCTGGAGGGGGGACAGGTCGAGGGCGTAGAGCCCGGCGGCGCCGAAGTCCCGGCGGAGCAGTCCCATGACGAAGGCCCGTGCCGCCTCCGCCGGCAGGCCGAGCCAGTCGACGGTCACCGGCCGCAGCGCCTCCTGCACCCACCCCAGGACGCCGGAGAGCTTCAAGAGGGCGACGGCCAGGGATCCCAGCGCGAAGAGCGGGAAGGCTTCCCTGACGAAGTGGGCCGTCCGCGCCCAGGTCTTCTTGAGGATGTTCCGGGGGTGGGGCCAGCGCAGGGGCGGCAGGTCGAGGAACAGGCTGGTGGAGCGGCCGGGCAGGAGGCGGTCCAGCAGGGTGCCCGCCGCCACCAGGACCAGCGTGATGCTCGCCGCGTAGGCCGCCGCGTATTCGGGACCCAAGGGGGCGAGCAGGGCTACGATCACCCCGAGCTGGGCCGAGCAGGGCACGCCCAGGGCCAGGAGGGCCGTGGCGATGAGCCGCTCCCGCCGCGAGCCGAGGACCCGGGTGGTGAGCGTGGCCATGGTGACGCACCCGAAGCCCAGGATGAGGGGGATCACGGCGCGGCCGTTCAGACCCATGGCCGTGAGGACGCGGTCGGCGAGCACCGCCAGCCGCGGCAGGTAGCCGCTGTCCTCCAGGAGCGAGATGGCCAGGTAGAAGCCCGCGACGAGGGGGAGGAGCAGCCCGATGGCATAGGTCACGGCCATGGTCAGCACGCCGAACTCCCCCACCAGCACCTCGTGGAGCGCCGATCCCGGGGGAACCGCCAGGCCGACCAGGCCGCGGACCAGGGGCTCGTAGTGGCCCTCCATGACCGTTTTTTCCGTGAACGAGACGACGGTCTGGGCGATGAACACCCCTACCAGGTAGTAGAGGCCCACGAGGGTGAGGCCGAGCGCCGGCAGTCCGGTGAGGGGCTGGAGCAGGAGGCGGCTGAGGAAGGACGTCCCCTGCCGGGCCCGAGGAGCGCGCCTGGTCACCGCCCTGGCTATGTCCTCGGCCCGGCGACGGCGCCTGGCGGCGAGGTCGTCTCCGGCGCCGCCGGCCTCGGCCGCCCCTCCCTCCTCGAGGGCCAGCAGCGCCCTGCGCCGCTCCCGACCGCTCACCCCCCGCCGCGCCAGGGCGGCGTCGAGCTCGGGATCGGCCCGGCCGGGGCGCGCCCGCCCGAGGCTCGCCTTCAGCTCGGCCAGCCCCTGGCCCTTCACGGCGACGGTGGCGACCACGGGCACCCCCAGCAGTTCCGCGAGCCGCCCGGCGTCGATCTCGATGCCCCGGGCCGCCGCCTCGTCCACCAGGTTCAGGGCCACGATCACGGGAATCCCCATGTCGATGAGCTGGAGGGTGAGGAAGAGGCTCCGCTCCAGGTGGAGGGCGTCGACCACGTTCAGCACGGCGTCGGCCTCCAGGACGACGTCGCGGGTGACGCGTTCCTCCTCGTTGAAGCTGGAGATGCCGTACACGCCCGGGGTGTCGAGGATCAGCCAGTCGCCCAGCCTGGCGCGGGGGACGTCCACCGTGGTGCCGGGGTAGTTGGACACCTCGACGT
>JBBIPI010000072.1:0-7738 GCA_037442985.1 Clostridiales bacterium | reverse complement strand
CGAAATACTCGTTGCGCGTGCAGCCGTGGTGGGTCAGGGTGGCGAACAGGTCGGCCGGCCGCTGGTACTCGTCCAGCACCAGGTCGCCCGCCCGGCCCACCAGCACCGCCATCAGGGTCTGGGTCATCCAGTCCGGATGCGCCGGGCAGCCGGGGACGTTGATCACCGGCAGCCCCGCCCGGGAGCGGTAGTCGGGGCCGAGGAAGCCGCCCCGCTGGCGCTTGTGGAACTGGACGCCGGTCGCCCCCGTCGGGTTGGGGTCGGCCGCGGGGATGCCGCCCCAGCAGGCGCACTCCCCCACCGCCACCACGAACTGGGCGACGCGCGCCAGGTCGGCCACCCAGTCCTTGAAGGGCCGCCCGCAGAACATGTTGTAGGCGCCCGTGCCGTCCGGCCCGGTGGCGATGGCCCCCTCGATCACCAGCACGTCGAGGCTGTCCTCCTCGTGCACGAAGCGGTCCAGGATCTCCTTCACCCGGTCCCCCATCTCCAGGCTCAGGGACGGGTGCCAAGCCAGGTTGACGCCGTACTCCGTGAACAGGTCCAGGATGTTCGGCTCCTCGGCCCCCAGGATGGACATGGTGTTGCCGCTGCAGCACTGGCCCTGGAGCCACAACAGGTTCGCCATCGCGTACCCCCTCCTCTCCTTCGCGCCTCTCCCGCGGCCCGGGACCGGGCCCCGCGCCGGCGCCAGCCGCCGCCCGGCCCGGGCGGCGCGGCGTCAGCAGATGCGGGGCAGCTGCTCTCCCGGCAGCAGGTCCAGGATCTTCCGCCCGCCAAAGGCCGTACGCAGGATCACGTTCCCCCTACCCTCCTCGACCCGGCCGATCGCCCGGGCCTCCCGCCCCTCGGGGCACTCCCGCAGCGCGGCCAGGACCTCTTCCACCCCCTCCGGCGCGCAGACGGCCACCAGCTTGCCCTCGTTGGCCAGGTAGAGGGGATCCAGGCCGAGCACCTCGGCCGCCCCTCGCACCTCGGGCCGCACGGGGATCTCCTCCTCATCCAGGACGATGTCCACCGACGCCCCCTCCGCCGCCTCCGTGAGGACGGTGGCCAGCCCGCCCCGGGTCGGGTCGCGGAGGAAGCGGATCGCGCTCGTCCCCACCCCCTGGGCCAGGCGCGCGAACAGGTGCGCCACCAAGCCGTTGAGGGGACGGCAGTCGCTGACGACCGGGGTGTCGAACTCCAGGCCGGGGCGGCGCGAGAGCACGGCGATGCCGTGGTCGCCGACGGGGCCGCTCACGATGACGCGGTCCCCCGGCCGGATCCGGTCCGTCCCCAGCGCGATCCCCTCCGGCACCAGGCCGACGCCGGCGGTGGTCACGAACAGCCCGTCGGCGCCGCCCCGCTCGACCACCTTGGTGTCCCCGGCCACCACGGTCACCCCCGCCTCGCGGGCCGCGGCGGCCATGGAGGCGACGGCCCGCTCCAGGTCCGCCAGCGGCAGCCCCTCCTCGAGGATGAAGGAGGCGGTGAGCGCCAGGGGGCGCGCGCCCACCATGGCCAGGTCATTGACGGTGCCGCAGACGGCCAGCCGCCCGATGTCGCCGCCGGGGAAGAAGGGGGGCGAGACGACGAAGGCGTCCGTCGTCAGGGCGAGGCGGCCGGGGAGGACCGCCGCGTCCTCGAGGCGGTCCAGGACCGGGTTGCCCAGGTGCTTGAGGAACACCTGGCCGACCAGCTCCCTGGTCAGCAGCCCCCCGCCGCCGTGGGCGAGCCTCACCAACTCCGACCGTCCCGTGCGCACCGTCAACCGCTCCACCCCCCGCGGGACTCAGCAGGCGCGCTCGTACTTGTAATAGGCGGCGCAGGCACCTTCCGACGACACCATGCAGGGACCCAGGGGCCGCTCGGGCCGGCAGGCCCGGGCGAACAGCCGGCAGTCGAAGGGCGCGGCCTTCCCCTTCATAAGATCGCCGCAGCGACACCCGGGGTGGGGCCGGCTGGGCGGGACCTCCACCCGGAAGCGGGCCGCGGCGTCCAGCTCCCGCCAGGCCGGGCGGAAGGCGAGGCCGCTGTCCGGGATGGTGCCGAGGCCGCGCCAGGCGGCCGCCACCGGCTCGAAGACGGCCTCCATCACCGCCAGGGCGCGGGGATTCCCCTCCTCCCGCACCAGGCGGGGGTAGGCGTTGACCACCCGCGCCTCCCCGGCGACCACCTGCGCCAGCAGCTCGTGCAGGGCGCCCAGGATGTCCACCGGCTCGAACCCGGCGATCACCGCCGGGACACCGTAACGCTCGGCCAGGAAGGCCAAACGGCGCCGCCCCAGGATGGTGGTGGCGTGGCCCGGGAGCAGGAAGCCGTCCAGCTCCACCTCCGGGTCGGCCAGGAGCGCCTCCAGGGCCGGCGGGTAGAGCTTGTGGGCGGTCAAGACGCTGAAGTTGGCCAGGCGGCGCCGCGCCGCCTCCAGGGCGCTCAGGGCCACGGCCGGCGCCGTCGTCTCGAAGCCCACGCCCAGGAAGACCACCTGGCGCTCGGGGCAGGCGGCGGCCAGCTCCACGGCGTCGGCCGGGGAGTAGACGACGCGGACGTCGGCGCCGCGGGCCCGCTCCTCCTCCAGGGAGCCCCGGCTGCCCGGGACGCGCATCATGTCGCCGAAGGTGGTCACGGTCACCCCCGGGAGGCGCGCCAGGGCGATCATGGCGTCGATCTCGGCCGGGTCGGTGACGCACACCGGGCAGCCCGGGCCGCTCTTGAGGTCGACCAGCCCCCGGAGGGCGGCGCGCAGGCCGGCCCGGGAGATGGCCACCGTGTGGGTGCCGCACACCTCCATGAAGGCGGGCGGGCGCCCGAGCCGCTCGGCAGCGCGCCCGGCCAGGTGCCTGACCCGCTCAAGCAAGGGCCGGGCCAGGTCCGGGTCCCGGAACCTCCGCAGCGCCTCCTGCACCGCTCACCGCCTCCCACAGCCGCAGGCTCTCCGCCGCCTGCTCCGCGTCCAGGCGCTCGATGGCGTAGCCGGCGTGGACCATGAGGTAATCCCCCGGGGCCACCTCGCCCACGAGGGCGATGCCGACCCGCCGGCGGGTCCCCAGCAGGTCGACGACGGCCCAGCGCCCCGGCTCCACCACCTCGACCACCCGCCCCGGCACGCCCAGGCACATGACGATCCCTCCCTCGCGGCCGCGCCCTCCGGGCCTCAGCCGGATGCCGCCCGCCACCGCGCCACCATCGCCTGACCCAGGGCCAGCCCCCCGTCGTTGGCCGGCACGCGGCGGTGGAAGTACACCTTGAGGCCCGCGCCCTCCAGGGCCTCCCGCACCCGCAGGAACAGGTACGGGTTCTGGAAGCACCCGCCGCTCAGGGCCACCCGGTCCAGGCTGGCCTCCTCGGCCGCCGCCAGCGCGGCCGCCACGGCCATGGCGGCCACGGCGTTGTGGAAGCGGGTGGCCACCAGGCGTCGGTCCGCGCCGGCCAGCGCGTCGCCGGCGACCCCCGCGAGGAGCGGCCCGGGGTCCAGCACGCCCTGCCGGAAGGCGAAGGGATAGGCGTCTTCGATCCCCGCGAGCACGAGCTCCCCCAGCTCGGCGGCGGCCTGGCCGTCGTAGGTGTTCTCGCGGCAGACGCCCAGCAGGGCCGACACGGCGTCGAACAGCCGCCCGCAGCTGGATGCCGGCGGCGAGTTGAAGCCGGCGGCCACCAGCTTCCCGAGCAGCGGCAGCTCCGCGGCCCGGTCCGGGAAGAGGCGCTCGGCCAGGCGGTACCCGTCCTCGCCCAGGCAGGCGAGCAGGTAGGACACGGCCATGACCCACGGCCGCCGGACGGCCCGCTCGCCGCCGGGCAGGGGGACGTAGGCCAGGTGGGCGTGGCGGCGGAAGCCGCCGTAGCCGCCCGACAGCACCTCGAACCCCCAGACGGCCCCGTCCTCCCCGTAGCCGGTCCCGTCCAGGACCACGCCGACCGCCTCTCCCTCGAGGCCGTTCTCCGCCAGGCAGGCGGCCAGGTGGGCGTGGTGGTGCTGGACCCCGACCACGGCCGCGCCCCCGAACACCTCCGACAGCTCGCGCGCCAGGCGGGTGGTGGCGTAGCCGGGGTGCAGGTCGCAGCCGATGGCCCGCGGGCGACACCCCGTCCACGCCGTCAGGCGGGCGAGCGCCGACCGGTAGGCCTCCAGGGCCTCCGCCGTGTCCAGGTCCCCCAGGTGCTGGCTCAGCACCGCGCCCTCGCCCTGCAGGAGACAGAAGGTCACGCGCTGGTGTCCGCCGGTCCCCAGGGCGTCCGGCTCCCCCGGCGCGGCCGGCACCCTGACCGGCGCCGGCACGTACCCGCGCGCGCGGCGGAGCAGGTGGAGGTCGCCGCCCACCACCCGCGCCACCGAGTCGTCGCAGCGGTTGACGATCTCCCGGTCGTGCTGGAGGAAGGCGTCGGCGATCCCCGCCAGGCGCTCCAGGGCCTCCTCGTCCCCGGCCGCCAGCGGCAGGCCGCTCGGGTTGCCGCTGGTCATCACCAGCACGTCCAGGCCGTCCGAGAAGAGGAGGAGGTGGAGGGGCGTGTACGGGAGCATCACGCCCAGGGAGCGGAGGCCCGGGGCCAGCCCCTCCGCCAGACCGGCCCCGGGGCGCTTCTCCAGGAGCACGATGGGCGCTTCCGGCCCCGAGAGCAGCGCCGCCTCCCGGGGCGAGATCCGGCAATAGCGGGCCGCCACCTCCAGGTCGCGGCACATGACGGCGAAGGGCCTGGCCGGCCGCCCCTTGCGCCGCCGCAGCTCCGCCACCGCCGCCTCGTTGCGGGCGTCGCAGGCCAGGTGGTAGCCGCCGATGCCTTTGACGGCCACGATCCCCCCGGCCAACACCAGCCGACGGAAGGCCTCCCGCCACTCCCCGGCCAGGGGGGCACCGGTGCGGTCCACCAGGCGCACCCGCGGGCCGCAGGCCGGGCAGGCCCCCGGCTCGGCGTGGAAGCGCCGGTCGCCCGGGTCCTCGTACTCCCGCGCGCAGTCGGCGCAGAGCTGGAAGGCGGCCATGGAGGTGCGGCGGCGGTCGTAGGGCACGTCGGCCAGGATGGTGAAGCGCGGGCCGCAGTCGGTACAGTTGGTGAAGGGATACAGGTGGCGGCGGTCCGCCGGATCCAGGGTCTCGCGGCGGCATTGGTCGCACATGGCCACGTCCGGCGGGACGAGGACGGCCCCGGCGGCGTCCGGGTGGGTGCCGGCAGGGCGCACGGCGGCAGGCGCCGCGGGCAGGACGCGGAAATCGGTATAGCCGCGCGGGGGAGCGGGGCGGCGCGTGACGCCCGCCACCTGGGCCAGGCGCGGGGCGCGCTCCCGCAGGGCCTGCACGAACGCCTCCAGGGCCTCCGGGTCGCCCTCGGCGTCGATGGCCACGCCCCGGCCGGTGTTGGCCACCCGCCCCCGCAGCCCCAGGGACCTGGCCAGGCGGAAGACGAAGGGGCGGAACCCTACCCCCTGGACCGTACCGGCCACCAGGATGCGCTCCCGGGCCAGGCGCCCGGCGCTCAGGGCCGGCCGACCATCTCCGTCGCCGTCCCGGCGGCAAGCCGTTCCAGCCACCGGCACCACTCCTCCACGCCCTGGCCCGTGCGGGCCGAGACCTCGAAGACGGCGATGTCGGGGTTCACCTGGCGGAGGGACGCCACCAGGTCCTCACGGTCGAAGTCGGTGTGCTCCAGGAGGTCGATCTTGTTGAGCACCACCGCGCCGGCGGTGCGGAAGAGGGAGGGGTACTTGGCCGGCTTGTCGCTCCCCTCCGCCACGCTGAGCACCGCCACGCGCGCTCGCTCGCCCAGGTCGAACCCGGCCGGGCAGACCAGGTTGCCCACGTTCTCGATGAAGAGGAGGTCCAGGTCGGCGAGGGGGAGGTCGTCCAGGACGCCCGCCACCATGCGCGCGTCCAGGTGGCAGGTGCCGGCGGTGTTGATCTACACCACCGGCACCCCCAGGCGCCCGATCCGCCGGGCGTCCCGGTCGGTGAACAGGTCGCCCTCGATGACGCCCACCCGCAGCCCCGCACCCGCCAGGAGCGGGACGGCGCACTCCAAAAGGGTGGTCTCCCCGGCGCCGGGCGAGCTCATGAGGTTGACGGCGCACACGCCCGCGGCCGCGAGCCGGGCGCGGTTCTGGGCGGCGATCAGGTCGTTCGCCTTGAGGAGGTCCGCCGCCATCTTCACCTTGACCTGCTCGGCCGCCATCAGCGCTCACCCTCGTACGCCGCGAGGAGGAACTCGTCTCCCTGGAAGATATGCGCCTCGCCGTCCCCCCAGGACGGGCACCTGAGCCCGTGCACCGCGACGGCGAACGCTTGGCCGCAGCCGGCGCAGCGGGCCAGCGCCGGCCGGCGCTCGATGGCCAGCTTCGCCTCCGCCAGCAGGGGACCGCGCGTCGGGGCAAGAGTGGCGAAGGCGAACTCCAGGGCCTCCGGGAGGACCCCGGCCAGCTCGCCGACGACCAGGTCGACGCGGGTCACGCGCCGGAGGCCCTGTTCGCCGGCGCTCCGCTCCAGCAGGTCGATCAAGGCGGCGACGTAGGAGAGTTCGTGCATGAGCCCCCCGGGGGACACAAAGGCCCGCGCTCGGCCTGCCTCATCGCTCGCTCCGACGCGGGCTTCGTCGCCCCCCGGCACCCCCCGTCGGGCCGCCGGACCCCGGTATGTCTCCGCTGCCGTTGCAAGAGTTCCATTCGCCTTCCAAGGGCGGACTCCTGCTGCCCGCCGGAAGGTTTTTCTCGCTCGGGTCCCGCCCTATTCCGGGGGCCGCTGCCGGGACCCTTTCAGGGCTGGGAGGGAAACGGGACCTTGACCACCAGCACCGCCTCGGCGTCCGCGCCGGGGGCCACGGCCAGGAAGCCCGGGCGCGGGCCGGCGTCGGCGTAGCCGAGGGGCGGCGCCGCCCCGGCCACCCGCTCCGGGTCGCGGGCGACGAGGGAGGACTGCCCGAAGAAGCCGAGGTCGAGCACCTGCCCGACCATCATGGGGTTGACGGCGTACGCGAAGCGGCCCTCGGCGAAGGTGGCCTTCCAGGAGCCGTTGAGCCAGTCGCGCTGCTGCTCCGGCGACCAGGGCGCCGGGTTGGCCGAGGGCTGGACGAGGATCTGCGCCCCCTGCTCCTGCAGGCGGTCCAACACGTCGGCGTGGAAGGCGTCCAGACAGATGGCGATGCCGACCCGCCCCAGGGGTGTGTCGAAGACGCGGATCTCCTCGGCGCGCCCCGGCACCAGGTCCAGCCCCCCGGGCCCCTCCAGCTCGATGAGGTGCACCTTCTTCTGCCGCCCCAGGATGCGCCCGTCCGGTCCGAAGAAGTAGGTCGTGTTGTAGACGGCCTCGCCCCGGGCGCGGTAGTCCCCGGGCAGGGAACCGTCGGGCGGCAGGTCGTACTCGGGCAGGGGGGCGGAGCCGGCCACCAGGTAGACGCCGTACTTCCTGGCCGCCGCGGAGAAGGGCTCCAGGTAGGTGCGCGCCATCACCTCGTGGCGGGCGAGGAAGACGGCGCGCGGCCAGCTCACGCCGCGGCGCACCCGGGTCCAGGCCACGGCGGCCAGGTGGCGCCGCACCATCCTCTCGACGGCGGCCTGCAGGTTGGCCGCGCCGGCCAGGGCGTCCCCCTCCCCGCTCAGCACGGTGAGGATGCCGACGTCCTCGGGGAAGACGACCAGGGCCGGGTAGCGCGGGTCCAGCCGCTCCGCCACCTGCCGCATCAGGTCATCCACCCGGGCGGCGAACCGGGAGGGCTCGGCGTAGTCCTCCAGCCGCCAGCGCATCTGGACGGAGGCCAGTTGGATGTACTCGGG
>JBBIPI010000071.1:0-7747 GCA_037442985.1 Clostridiales bacterium | reverse complement strand
TTCGAGACCGACCTGGTCGTCCCGGAGCTGGGCCCTGCTCCGCTGCGGGCCGTCTTCATCCGCGCCCCGGTCATCGAGCGGGTGGGAACGGACGTGCGCGTGCTGGCGAGCCTGGATGGCAAGGCCGTGCTGGCGCGGCAGGGCCGCTTCCTCGCCGCCGCCTTCCACCCCGAGCTGACGGACGACCTGCGCGTGCACCGCTATTTCCTCGAGGACGTCCTCGCCGGCTGAGCCGGGACCCCGGGCAACGCGGGGGAGAGAGGCGAGGTTTTTGTTCGCAGGCTTCGGTCGCTATACGGAGCACGCCCAACGGGCCATCCTGCTCGCACAGGAGGAGGCCGATTTCGGAGTGACCAGGGAGCTGGTGGGCGCCTTGATCCAGGGTGCGTTGGGGCAACAGCCGGCGGCCCCGCGTGGTGAGCCGTCGCTGCGGGGGGAGGTGGCGGACGTGTGCCAGCGGCTGTACGAGCGCGGTCTCGTCACCTCCGTTGCCGGAAACGTCAGCGCTCGCGAGGGCAGCCGCGTCTACATCACTCCGACCGGCTTCGCGCTCGACGCGGTCACGCCGGAGGACGTGGTGGTAACGGACCTGGAGGGGCGGCTCCAGGAGGGACGCCACCGCCCGTCGTCGGAATTGCCGCTGCACCTGGCGGTGTACCGCGCCGGTCCGGACGTGCGCGCCGTCGTGCACACCCACTCGCCGGTCGCCACGGCCTTCTCTGTCCGCGGCGAGGGGCTGGCGCCGGTGACGACGGAGGCCGAGATGCTGCTCGGCGAGGTGCCGCTGGTGCCCTATGCGCCCCCGGGCAGCCACACCCTGGGGGAGGCGGTGGCGCGCCTGGTGCCCCGCTGCCGCGCTGCGCTGCTGGAACGGCACGGGGTGGTGGCCTGGGGCGGCGGCCTCAGGGAGGCCTTCTACCGGGCGGAGTTGGTGGAGGAGACGGCGCGTGTCCACCTACTCCTGCGCCTGCTCGCCGCGGCGCCGCGCCCGGCGGGAGCCGCCCCGGGGGTGGAGCGGTGATCCGGGCCCTGGAGCTGACGCCGGAAGGCTTGAAGGTCCTGGACCAGCGGCAGTTGCCCGGCCGGGAGGTATACATAACCTGCAAGACGGCGGCCGAAGTGGCCGAGTGCATCCGTGCCCTGGCGGTGCGGGGGGCGCCCGCCCTCGGTATCGCCGCGGCGTACGGCGTGTACCTCGCCGCGCGCGCGCTGGCGGAGCGCGGGGCGGGGCCCGACTTCCTCGCTCGCCTGGCGGCCGAGGTGGAGGTCCTGCGCACGGCGCGGCCCACCGCCGTCAACCCGAGCTGGGCGGTGGAGCGGATGCTGGCCGCCGCGCGCCGTCAGGAGGGACAGGCCCCCGGGCGCGTCGTCGCCGCCCTGCGGGAGGAGGCCCTGGCCATCCACCGCGAGGATGAGGCGATGAACCGCCGCCTCGGCCGCCTGGGGGCCTCGCTGGTGCGCGACGGCGCCACCCTGCTGACGCACTGCAACACCGGCGCCCTGGCCACGGGCGGCTACGGGACGGCTCTGGGGGTGATCCGGGCGGCGCGAGAGGAGGGTAAGCGGGTACGCGTCTTGGTCACCGAAACCCGCCCGCTGCTGCAGGGGGCCCGCCTCACCGCGTGGGAGCTGGTGCGCGAGGGCATACCGGCCACGCTGATCACCGACGGCATGGCCGCCCACATCCTGCGGCGCGCCCGCGTCGACCTGGTCCTCGTGGGCGCCGACCGCATCTGCGCCAACGGGGACGTGGCCAACAAGATCGGCACGTATGCCCTGGCCGTCCTCGCCCGCGAGCACGGCGTGCCTTTCTACGTGGTCGCCCCCTGGACCACCGTGGACCTCAGCCTCCCGGACGGGGACGGGGTGGCCATCGAGGAGCGGGACCCCGCCGAGGTGCTGGGCTTCGGCGGCCTGCGCTGGGCGCCGGAAGGGGTGGAGGTGCTCAACCCGGCCTTCGACGTGACCCCCGCGCGGTACATCACGGGGATCGTCACGGACCGCGGTATCGCCTACCCGCCCTTCGACCTCTCGCTGCAGGGGATGGCTCCCCGGGGTGCGGGCTCCGCCGGAGCCGGCCGGGCGGCCGTACCGGCTGAGGAGGTGCCGGCCCGTGCTTGACCTGAGGCTGATCCGCGCCGAGCCGGAGCGGGTGCGGGAGGGGCTACGCCGCAAGGGGGCCGACCCGGCGGCGGTCGACCGGGTGCTGGAGCTGGACGCCCGCTGGCGGGCCCGGGTTCACGAGCTGGAAGGCCTGCGTGCCCGCCGGAACCAGGTTTCGCAGGAGGTGGGCCGGCGGCGCAAGGCGGGTGAGGACGCCGCCGACCTGATCGCCGAGATGGGGGCGGTCGGGGAGCGCCTCGAGCAGTTGGAGAAGGCCGCCGGCGCGCTCGAGGAGGAGATCCGCGACCTGCTCCTACGGCTGCCCAACCTCCCGGCCGACGACGTCCCGGTGGGCGCCGACGAGGCGGAGAACGTGGAGGTGCGGCGCTGGGGGACGCCCCGGGAATTCCCCTTCCCGCCCTTGCCGCACTGGGAGCTGGGCGTGCGCCTGGGGATCCTGGACTTCGAGCGCGCCGGGAAGATCTCCGGGTCCCGCTTCACCGTCTTCCGCGCCGCCGGCGCCCACCTGGTGCGCGCCCTCATCTCCTTCATGCTCGACCTCCACGTGCGGGAGCACGGCTACACGGAGATCTACCCCCCGTTCCTGGTCAACAGCGTCAGCATGACCGGGACCGGGCAACTGCCGAAGTTCGCCGAGGACGCCTTCGCCGTGGCCGGTCGCGACCTCTGGCTGGTACCGACGGCCGAGGTGCCGGTCACCAACCTCTACCGGGACGAGATCCTGGACGGCGGGCTGCTTCCCCTCAAGCACTGCAGCTACACGGCCTGCTTCAGGTCGGAGGCGGGGGCCGCCGGGCGGGACACCCGCGGCCTGATCCGCCAGCACCAGTTCGACAAGGTGGAGCTCGTCTGGTTCACCCGCCCGGAGGACTCGCACGAGGCCCTCTTCCAGCTGATGGCCGACGCCGAGGCCGTCCTGCGGCGTCTGGAGCTGCCGTACCGGGTCGTGCAGATGTGCACGGGCGACCTGGGCTTCTCCGCCGCCAGGAAATACGACCTGGAGGTGTGGATGCCCAGCTACGGCCGTTACGTGGAGATCTCGTCCTGCAGCGACTTCCGCGACTTCCAGGCGCGCCGGGCCGGCATCCGCTTCCGCAGGGGGAAGGGTGCCCGGCCCGAGTACGTCCACACCTTGAACGGCTCCGGGTTGGCTGTGGGGCGGACCGTCGCCGCCCTGCTGGAGAACTGCCAGGAACAGGACGGGAGCGTACGCCTCCCCCAGGCGCTCCGGCCCTACCTGGGAGGGCTGGAGGTCATCCGCTGACCGGCCGCGCCGGCCCTGTGGCGCGGCCGCCCCGCCGGGTCGCCCTGAAAACGCTAGAAAACGCTAAAGAAAATGCTGACAACCCTGTGCCGGGCAGAAATGATGTAGTATATGCCTTATCAGCGCCGTCGGTGACGGGCGGTGCGAGGGGCGAAGGGTTCGTGAGGGGTAGATTGGCGCCCATGCGGCTGGGCGAGCTGGCCGACGGCCTGGGGGTCCTGCACGGGGACGGGGAGACGCGGGTCACCGGGCTGGCGTACCACTCCTCCGCCGTCACCGTCGGCGACCTCTTCGTGTGCGTCCCAGGGCACAAGGTGGACGGCCACCGGTACGCCGATGCCGCGGTGCGGCGCGGCGCCGTCGCCCTGGTGGTGGAGCGCCTGCTCCCCGAGCTGCCGGTTCCGCAGGTGGTCGTCCCGGACGCCCGCGCGGCGCTCGCCCTGCTGAGCCACCGCGCCTTCGGCGACCCGACCCGGCGCCTGCGCCTGATCGGCGTCACCGGCACCAACGGGAAGACGACCGTGACTTACATGACCCAGGCGATCCTCGAGGCGGCCGGCCGGCCTGCCGGGCTCATAGGCACCATCGAGTACCGGTTCGACGGAGACGCCGTCCCCGCCGGGCGCACCACCCCGGAGTCCCTGGACCTGGTCGCCCTCCTGGCGCGCTGGGCCGCGCGGGGGTGCGAGTACGCCGTCATGGAGGTCTCCTCCCACGCCATGGCGCTCAAGCGCGTTCACGGCTGCCGCTTCCGCGCGGGGGTCTTCACCAACCTGGGCCACGACCACCTGGACTTCCACCGGAACCGGGAGGAGTACTTCCGTGCCAAGGCCTCCCTGTTCGCGGACGGCTCCTGCCAATGGGCCATCCTGAACGTCGACGACCCCATGGTGGCCCGGCTGACGGATGCCGTCCCGGCGAGGGTCCTCTCGTTCGGCATCCGCTCCCGGGCGGACCTCGTGGCCAGGGAGATCCGCAACGACGAAGGGGGCGTCGCCTTCACCTGCGAAGGTGCCGGCGCCCCGGTGCGCGTGCGCCTGCCCTTCCACGGGGTCTTCAACGTATACAACGCCCTGGCCGCCCTGGCCGTGTCCAGGATCGAGGGGCTCGACCTGGCGGAGGCGGCGGGGGCGCTGGAGTCCATGCCCGGTATCCCGGGGCGGGGCGAGTGGCTGGAGGGCCCCGGCTTCAGCGTGGTGATCGACTTTGCCCACAACCCCGAGGCCCTCGCCGAGATCCTGCGCTGCGCGCGCTCCCGCGCCTCGTCCCGGGTGATCGCCGTCTTCGGGTGCGAGGGGGGCAAGGACCCCACCAAGCGGCCCATGATGGGCGAGGTCGCGGCGCGCCTGGCCGACGACATCGTCATCACGTCCGACAACACGTACTGGGAGGATCCCGAGGACATCGCCCGGGCGGTGCTGGAGGGCGTCCGGCGGGTACCGGGGAGGGAGGGCCGTTGCGAGGTGATCCTGGACCGCCGCGAGGCCATCCGGCGGGCCCTCGACCTGGCCGCTCCTGGCTCCGTGGTCGTGGTGGCGGGCAAGGGGCACGAGCGGGAGTGGATCGTGGGGGACGAGCGCATTCCCCTGAACGACCGCGAGGAGGTCCTGCGCCTGCTGGCGCAGAGGGTCCCCGTCGGTCCCGGCGGGTCTTGATCCTGGCGGAGGAGGTGGGATTCGAACCCACGCGCGGACATACCGCCTAGCGGTTTTCAAGACCGCCCCCTTGAGCCGCTTGGGTACTCCTCCGGCTCCTTTGGCGCGGATCAGCGCCGCAGATGCAGTATAGCAAAGGCTCGGCATCGACGGCGCAGCGTTTCGCCGCCCTTTGTCCGCCAGGCTGCCGAGGAGAGCTGGGCCGGTCGAGGCCCCGGCTGCGCGCCGGGCTCAGCGGGTGGCGAAGAGGATGAGGGCCACCCCCGCCAGGGCGAGGGCCATCCTGCCGGGGGAGAGGCGCTCGGCCAGTCCCAGCAGGCCGACGGCGGTGGTGGCCAGGAGCACCAGGGGGCCGGCCAGCCCCAGCAGCGCGTTGACCCGCACGGCGCTCTCGACGCGGTTGAGCTTGATCATGAGCAGCGCGCCCGTCAGTTCCGCCGCCGAGGACATCAACCGCATGAGCGCCATGGCGCGCACGTAGGGGTCGAGCTCGGCCATGGGTCAGCCTCCCGTACATCAGCCGTAGCAGGGACCGGTTCCGCCGCACAGCAGGGATATGAACGGCAGGGCGTGTTCAGAAGCGCCGCTCCGCCCAGACTAGGGCTGATGGGGTGATGCCGATGCGCCGCGCGGCGGCGCTGGTCCTGATCCTCTGCTTGCTTCAGGCGGCGGGGTGCGCCGGCGAACGGCGCCAGGCGCGGGCGGTCACGCTCACGGGCGCGGGAGCCACCTTCCCTTTCCCCCTGTACACGCGCTGGATCGAAGAATACACGAGCAGGACCCCGGGGGTGGTGATCAACTACCAGTCCATCGGGAGCGGCGCCGGGGTGCGCCAGCTGCTGGCCGGCACCGTCGACTTCGGTGCCAGCGACACCCCGATGACCGACGCAGAGCTGGCCAGGGCGCCCTCGCCCGTCCTGCACATCCCCGCGGCGCTGGGGGCCGTGGCCGTCACCTACAACCTCCCCGAGCTTAGGCGTCCGCTCCGCCTCACCCCCGAAGTCCTGGCCGACCTGTTCCTGGGGCGCGTCACGCGCTGGGACGACGAGCGGCTCAAGGCGGCCAACCCGGGCGTGGACCTGCCCGACCGCGCGGTGATGGTCGTGCACCGGTCGGACGGCAGCGGTACGACCGAGATCTTCACCGCCTACCTGAGCAGGGTCAGCCCCCGCTGGCGGGAGGAAGTGGGGAAGGGGAAGGCGGTCGACTGGCCGGTGGGGATCGGCGCCAAGGGCAACGAAGGCGTCACGGGGCAGGTCCGGCTCACAGCCGGCTCCGTCGGTTACGTCGAGCTGGTCTACGCCGTCCGGAACGGCCTGCCCGTGGCGCGGCTGCGCAACGGCGAGGGGAACTTCGTGGCGCCCGGTGTCGCTTCCGTGCGGGCGGCGGCGGACGCCGCCGCCGGAACCCTGCCACCGGACCTGCGGGTCTCCATCGTCGACGCCCCCGGCCCGGACTCCTACCCGCTCTCGGCCTTCACCTACATCCTCGTCTACCGCGACCAGCCGGACCGGCGGAGGGGAGAGGAGCTGGCACGCTTCCTCTGGTGGGCGGTCCACGACGGTCAGCGGTTCAACGAGGGGCTGCACTACGCGCCCCTGCCGCCGGCGGTGGTGGCCCGCGTCGAGGAGGCGCTGCGGCAGATGAACCACCGAGGCGCACCGCTGTTGCCGCGATGAGATGGCGGTGCGGCGTCCGGTTGAGCCGGTCGATGCTCCTGTGCTATGATGAGCTTTGCGCTATCGCTTGTTGCACGGCCGACGCGGAAGGGTGACCGAGAGGCCGAAGGTAGCTGCCTGCTAAGCAGTTGGGGGCGCAAGCCTCCCGCGGGTTCGAATCCCGCCCCTTCCGCCATTACGCCGCCAAGGTCGGTTTGATAAAATAATCTAGTCAGAAGCGCGCCCCTAGCTCAGCGGACCAGAGCGACTGACTACGGATCAGTAGGTCGGGGGTTCGAATCCTCCGGGGCGCGCCACTTTGTGCGCCCGTAGCTCAGCCGGAGAGAGCGAGAGCGTCCTAAGCTCTGTCGTCGGGGGTTCGAGTCCCTCCGGGCGCACCAGGTTCCTTGCCAACGCCACCGGGTCGGGGCCGCCGGGCGGCCGCAGGCCGCGGGGAGTGCCGATGGGCACCGACGAGTTCTTCATGCACGAGGCCCTGCAGGAGGCGTCTCGCGCCGCCCTAGCCGGCGAGGTCCCCGTGGGGGCGGTGCTGGTGCGTGACGGCGCCATCCTCGGGCGGGGGCACAACCTGCGTGAGACGACCGGCGACCCCACCGACCACGCGGAGATCGTCGCCCTGCGCCAGGCGGCTGCCCGCGCCGGGGGATGGCGGCTGGAGGGTGCCACGCTCTACGTCACGCTCGAGCCGTGCCCGATGTGCGCCGGCGCGCTCGTCCTGGCCCGGGTGGCGCGCCTGGTCTTCGGCGCGCGGGACCCGAAGGCCGGGGCTTGCGGATCGCTGATGGACATCGTCCGCGACCCGCGGCTCAATCACCGCCTCGAGGTGACGGAGGGCGTGCTGGAGGCCCAGTGCGCGGAGATCCTGCGCGCCTTCTTCCGCCGGCTCCGGTGAGGAGGTGGCGGGGGCGCCGATCCTGCCGCTGCGACGCGGAGGGGTGTCCGAGTGGTTTAAGGTGCGGCTCTCGAAAAGCCGTGTCCCGCAAGGGACCGTGGGTTCGAATCCCACCCCCTCCGCCACTCTGGAA
>JBBIPI010000070.1:0-7808 GCA_037442985.1 Clostridiales bacterium | reverse complement strand
GGTCGATCGAGTAGCGCACCGGGCTGCGCTCGGCGTTCGGGGCCGGGTAGAAGCGCTCCGGCCGGCCCTCGCGGCCGGCGAGGAGGCCGCACGCCTCCAGCGGGGCCTGGGCGCGGGCGTGGGCCAACATCTCCTCGTACAGTCGCCGCGGCAGCTCCACGTCAGTCGTCCAGCTCCATCATGCTCACGTAGCGCTCGCCGGTGTCGGGGAAGATGGCCAGCACCGTCTTGCCCGGCCCGAGCCGGCGGGCCACCTGCAGGGCCGCCCAACAGGCCGCCCCGGAGGAGAAGCCGCAGAGGATGCCCTCCTGGCGCGCCAGCCGCCGCGCCGTCTCGATGGCGTCCTGGTCGCTGACGGCCACGACCTCGTGGTAGACGTCGCGGTTCAGGACGCCGGGGACGAAGCCGGCCCCCAGGCCCTGGATCCTGGTGAACCCGGGCCGCTTCCCCGAGAGGACGGCGGAGCGGGCCGGCTCCACCGCCACGATCCGTACCCCCGGCAGCTCCCGCCGCAGCACCTCCCCCACGCCGGTGAGGGTGCCGCCCGTGCCCACCCCGGCCACGAAGGCGTCCAACCGACCGCCGGTGGCGGCCAGGATCTCCCGGGCCGTCGTTTCGCGATGGGCCTCGGGGTTGGCCGGGTTCTCGAACTGGCGGGGGAGGAAGTATCCCTTCTCGCGCGCCAGCTCCTCGGCGGCGTAGACGGCGCCGGACATCCCCTCGATGGCGGGAGTGAGCACCAGCTCCGCCCCCAGCCACCGGAAGAGCCGCCGCCGTTCCAGGCTCATGTCCTCGGGCATGGTGAGCACCAGGCGGTAGCCCCGGGCCGCCGCCACCACGCACAGCCCGATGCCGGTGTTGCCGCTGGTGGCCTCCACGATGGTGTCCCCCGGCTTGAGGAGGCCCCGTCGCTCGGCGTCCAGGACCATGGAGAGGGCGATGCGATCCTTGACGCTGCCACCCGGGTTGCGCGCCTCCAGCTTGGCCAGGACGAAGGCGTCGTCCGGCCCCGGCAGGCGCCTGAGGCGCACGACGGGCGTGCCGCCGATGGTGTCCAGGACGCTCTCGACGACGCCGGGCCAGGCCGGGACGACCCCGGGACGGCCGGCCTCGCCGGCAGCCGGTCCGCCGCCGCGGTCGCTCAAGAGAGGCGCGCCTCCCGGGGGTAGCCGCAGAACTCCTTGTAGTCGATGAGCTCGGTGATGGTGGGGTTGTCCCCGCACACGGGGCAGGCCGGGTCGCGGCGCACCTTCAGCTTCCGGAACTCCATGCTCAGGGCGTCGAAGTAGAGGAGCCGGCCGTGCAGGGGCTCCCCGATGCCGAGCAGGACCTTGATCGCCTCCATCGCCTGGATGGAGCCGATGATGCCCGGCAGCGCCCCCACCACCCCCGCCTCGGCGCAGGTGGGCACGGTGCCCGGGGGCGGCGGGACCGGGTAGAGGCAGCGGTAGCACCCCTGCCCGGGGCGGAAGACGGTCACCTGCCCCTCGAAGCGCAGGATGCTACCATCCACCAGGGGCTTGCCCAGCATGACGCAGGCGTCGTTGAGGAGGTAGCGGGTGGGGAAGTTGTCGCAGCCGTTGACCACGACGTCGTAGGGGGCGATGAGCTCCAGGGCGTTCTCGCTGCTCAAGGCCACCGGGTGGGCGATCACGTTCACGTCCGGGTTGATCTCGGCGAGGGACTCGCGGGCCGAGTCCACCTTGAGCCGCCCCACGTCGCTGACCCCGTGCAGGATCTGGCGCTGCAGGTTGGAGAGGTCGACCCGGTCGAAGTCGACGATGCCGATGGTGCCCACCCCGGCTGCCGCCAGGTAGATGGCCGCCGGGCAGCCCAACCCGCCGGCGCCGATCACCAGCACCTTGGAGGCCAGGAGCCGCTTCTGTCCCTCGCCGCCGATCTCCTTGAGGAGGATGTGGCGGCTGTAGCGCAGGACCTGCTCCTCCGTCAGCTCGCCGGCCCCGGGCGGCGCGGAGCCGCCGGCCATGGCTGGGATCAGGGCCACCTCGTCCCCCGGCTTGAGGCGCGTGTCCAGCCCCGCCAGGGAGCGGATCTCCTCCTCGTTGACGAAAACGTTGAGGAAGGCCTGCACCTGGCCGTCCGCGGCGAAGATCTGCCCCTCCAACTCCGGATAGGCCTGCACCAGGGCGCGCAGCGCCTCACCTACCGTAAGCCCTTCCACCTGGACCCGCGCCTGCCCGCCCGTGTGCCGGCGGAAGGGCGTCGGGATGTACACGTTGACCGCCAAGCCGCTCTCCCCCGTCACCAAAATCCGAGTAAGCCAATTGGTTTATCTAGTCTGTCATGTTACCGGGCGCGACGGCTGGCGTCAACAACCAGAGCCGCTCAAGCCACGTCGTAGCCGGCCTCCTCGATGGCCGCCCGGATGGCCCGCTCGTCCACCCGTCCGGGGTCGAAGGAAACGGTCACCCTCTTGGTCGCCAGGTCCACATCGACGGTGTCGACGCCCGCCAGGCCCTTCACCGCCTGGCTGACAGCCATCTTGCAGTGCCCGCAGGTCATCCCCGGCACGTGGAACACCTTGGTCTCCATGCTGCCTCACCTCCTCCCGAAGCGCCGGCCCGCTACCGCACCGCCGCCTGTTCCGCCTCCAGGCCCCGCAGGGGGTCGAAGCGCTTGAGCAACAAGGAGTTGCTCACCACCGACACCGAGCTCAGGGCCATGGCCGCCCCGGCGAGCACCGGGCTCAGCATGCCCAGCGCCGCCAGGGGGATGCCCAGCACGTTGTACACGAAAGCCCAGAAGAGGTTCTGTCTGATCTTCCCGATGGTGGCCCGGGAGAGGCGGATGACCGCCGGCACGCCCCGGAGGTCCCCCCGCATCAGGGTGATCCCCCCCGCCTCGATGGCCACGTCGGCGCCGGTGCCCAGGGCGATGCCGATGTCCGCCGCGGCCAGGGCCGGGGCGTCGTTGATCCCGTCGCCCACCATGCCGACCACCAGCCCCTGCCGGCGCAGCTCCTGCACCCTGCCTGCCTTCTCCTCGGGCAGCACCTCGGCCAGGACGTCCTCCTCGGGGATGCCCACCTGGCGGGCGATGGCCCGGGCGGTGCGCCAGTTGTCGCCCGTCATCATGATCGTGCGCACCCCCAGGCCGCGCAGGGCGCGGATGGCCGCGGCAGAGGTCTCCTTCACCGTGTCCGCCACGGCGACGATCCCGGCCGGCCGGCCGTCCACGGCCAGGAGCATGGCCGTCTTCCCCTCGCCCTCCAGCCGCTCGGCCTCGGCGGCCAGCGGCGCCGCGTCCACCCCGCTCTCCTCCATGAGCCGCCGGTTGCCCAGCAGCACCTCCCGCCCCTCCACGCGGCCTCGCACCCCCCGCCCGGGCAGGGCGCGGAAGTCCTCCACCTCCGGCAGCGCGAGTCCCTCCCTCTCCGCCGCGGCGACGACGGCCTGCGCCAGGGGGTGCTCCGAGCGCCGCTCCAGCGCTGCCGCCCAGCGCAGCACGTCGGAACACCGGTACGGGCTGGTGACAACCTGCCCCTCCTCCACCGGGAGCACGTCGGTCACCTCCGGCCTCCCCTTGGTGATCGTCCCCGTCTTGTCGAGCACGACCGCCTGGAGCCGGTGCGCCGTCTCGAGCTGCTCGCCGCCTTTGATCAGGAGGCCCTTCTCGGCGCCGACGCCGGTGCCGACCATGATGGCCGTGGGCGTCGCCAGGCCGAGGGCGCAGGGGCAGGCGATGACCAGCACCGCCGTCATGTTGAGGAGGGAGCGGGTCAGGTCGCCCGTCGCCGCGTACCAGAGCGCGAAGGTCAGGGCGGCGACGCCGATGACGGCGGGGACGAACCAGGCCGAGACGACGTCCGCCAGGCGCTGGATGGGCGCCTTGGAGCCCTGCGCCTCCTCGACCACGCGGATGATCTGGGCCAGGACGGTGTCCCTCCCGACCCGCGTGGCGCGGAGGGTGAAGGTGCCGTGCTGGTTGATGGTGGCCCCGACCACGGGATCGCCGGGCCCCTTGTCCACCGGCAGGCTCTCCCCCGTCAGCAGCGATTCGTCCACGCTGGAGTGGCCCTCCAGGACCACCCCGTCGACCGGGACCCGCTCGCCGGGCCGGACCACCACGACGTCCCCGACCCGCACCTCCTCGACGGGCACATCGACCTCGCGGCCGTCCCGGAGGACCCGCGCCGTCTTGGCCTGCAGACCCATCAACTTGCGGATCGCCTCCGAGGTGCGACCGCGGGCCAGCGCCTCGAGCAACTTGCCCAGGAGGATGAGGGTGAGGAGGATGGCGCTGACCTCGAAGTAGAGGGCGTGCACCCCCAGGGAGGGGCCGAAGAGGAGGACGACGACGCTGTAGAGGTACGCGACGGTGGTCCCCAGGGCCACCAGGACGGACATGTTGGCCGTGCGGCCGCGGAGGTTGTGGTAGGCGTCGACGTAGAACTGCCAGCCGGCGACGAACTGCACGGGCGTGGCGAGCAGGAACTGCACCCAGCCGTTCGTCAGGAAGCGGAGGAGGGGTCCGCCCAGGTCGAAGGCGTGGCCGATCATGGCCACCAGGAGGGGCAGGCTCAGGACCGCCGCCAGCGCGAAGGTGCGCCGCTGCCGGCGGATCTCGCGGCGGCGCGCCTCCCGCTCCGCGTCCGCGCCCGCCTCGGGCCGGGGCACGCGGGCGCGGTAGCCGATCTTCTCCACGGCGCCGATCAGGTCGCCCACGGCCGCCTGCGCCGGGTCGTAGACGACGGTGGCCCGCTCGGCCGCCAGGTTGACGCTCGCCACCCGCACGCCTGGCACGCGCTTGAGGGACTTCTCCACCCGCGCCACGCAGGCGGCGCAGGTCATGCCCTCCACGGCCAGGATCAGGCGCTCCTCCCGCGCGGGCTGCTCGACCTGCTGCACCGCCGCCCCGCCTTCGGCACGCTCCGCGGCCACCGCGCCGTCACCTCCCGCGCCCGGGGCCTGCCCCGCCGGATACCGTACTAGGGTATCTCAAATGCTAGTTTTAATTATCCGCCGCGCCGCAGTCAAGGCAGGCGCCGCCCGCCTCCTGCCAGAAGGCGACCAGCTCGCCGTCGCCCAGGCGCTCCGGCGGGCGCCCGCAGGCCGCCGCGGCCATGGCCTCCCAGACGTTTCCTGCCAGGGCCCGCCCGCCCACGAGCGGCGCCAGGGAGCTGACCCGGGCCACCCCCCGTTGCCTCAGCAGGCGCAGGTCGGCCGGGGTCAGGGTCGAGGCGATCACCGCCTTCCCGGCCAGGCTGGCAGGCAAGCGGCGGCGCAGGAGGTGGAAGTCGCCGGCCAGGAGGTCCACGCCCCTGAAGAGGCGGGCGAAGCCGCTGCCCGCCCGCTCCTGCTCGGCGCCCAGGGGGTACAGCCAGCGGAGCGGCAGGCGCCGGAGCGCCGGGAGGAGGCAGCGGGCCGCGAGGGCAAAGCCGCGCCGCGAGGAGAACCAGACGGGGAGGCCCAGGGCGTAGTAGGCGTCGCCGACCAGCACGCGGCAGCCGACCGCTGCGAGGGCGTCGCCCAGGGCCGGCCGGTCGAGGAGGGAGGCGACGACAGCCGTGCGCCCCGCCAGCGCCAGGCCGCCCCGGACCAGGGCCCGCACCGCGGCCGGCTCGACGACGGCCTTCCAGCGGGCCCCGTCGCACACGGGGCTCCGCCGCACCTGCGCCGCCAGCCACTGCCCGGCCGGCAGGGGATAGGCCCGGTCGCCGAGGAGCAGCGCCCGGTTCACGCCGCCCAGGCCCAGGGCGGCCACCCGCCCGTCCAGCGCCCGCAGCAGGGCCGCCGCCCGGCGCAGGTCGCCGGCCGTGCCCACCCGGCGCACCAGGAAGCGCTCTCCCCCGACGGTGACCAGCGCCTCCCAGTCGCGGGCGGGGCTGCCCAGGCTGACGCTCACCACCTCGAGCACGGCGGCGTCAGCCGGCACACCCCTTGCTGGCGCGGGCCAGGACCACCATGATGGTGGCCCGGTCCAGGGCGCCTTCGTAGATGCCGCAGACGTTCCCCTCGGCGTCGATGACGACGCTGGTGGGCAGGAGGCGGAAGTTCCAGCCGGCGAAGAGGGAGCCGTCCTGATCCAAAGCCACCCTGAGCGACTTGAACCCGTTCTGCTCCATGAAGCCACGGGCCACGGCGGCCGGCTCCTGCTCGTTGACGGCCAGGATGTGGACCTTGTCCGCACCGGCCCTGGCCACGGCGTCCAGGTCGGGCATCTCCTCCCGGCAAGGACCGCACCAGCTCGCCCAGAAGTTGATGAGGGACGGCCTGCCGAGCAGGTCGGCGGCCGTAACCTTGCCGCCCTCGAGGGTCGGGAGGGTGAACGCGGGCAGCGGACGGCCCACGACCGGGACGGACGCTTCCGCCTGCCGCACCCCGCCGTCCTCACCCGCGCGGTCGGTCGCCGGCTGCCGCCCTGCCAGGAGCACGTTCGCCGCCAGCAGGGCCAGGACGGCCACGCCCGCCACGGGGAGCAGCAACCTCAACCACGTCTGTCTCATGCCACCCCACCCCTCGTCCGGGGCTCACAGGCCCAGGAACTGCGACCAGTTGAAGAACCTGCTCAGCGTGGCGAAGTAGTTGAAGTATATCATCAGGCCCACCGCCACCAGCAGCGCCCCGCTGGCGGCGCGGACCGCCGGCAGGTAGCGGCCGAGGCGCGGCAGGCGGCGCGTCAGCCAGCCCACGCCCAGGGCGGTGAGCAGGAAGGGCAGGCCAAGGCCCAGGGAATACACGGCCAAAAGCAGCCCGCCGGCCGCCGCCGTCTCCGCCTGGCTGGCCATCAGGAGGACGGCCGCCAGCACCGGCCCGACGCAGGGGGTCCAGCCCGCCGAGAAGGCGGCGCCCAGGAGGAAGGAGTTGCGCAGCCCCGCCCGGCCGGGCGTCACCTCCGGGCGCGCCTCCCGCTCCAGGAAGGACAGCTTGAGGAAACCCATCATGTAGAGGCCGAAGGCGACGACGACGATGCCGCTGACCTGGCGCACGAGCGCCATGTGCGCCCGCAGCAGGCTGCCGATACCGCTCGCCGTGAGCCCGAGGGCGACGAACACGACGCTGAAACCCAGGATGAAGGCCAGGGCGTTGAGCACCAGGCGGCGCCGCACCTGGGCCGTCATGCCCTCCGCCAGCTCCCCGGCGGAGGCGCCGGTGAGGTACGTGACGTAGGTAGGCACCAGCGGGAGGCAACAAGGGGAGACGAAGGAGACCACCCCGGCCAGAAAGGCCACCGTCAGGCTGACGCTGTCAGCGCCCACCGCCCTCGACCTCCTCCCCGGTCAGCCGCCAGGTGCCGCCGCCGTCCCGGGACACGTACAGGTCGCCGTTGGGCGCGGCGGCGACCACCAGGCCGCCGGCGACGCTCACCGCCTGGAAGAGGCGGGCGTGGCTGCCCTTGAGCCAGGTGGCACCGCGACCGCCGGCGTCGCTCCTCCAGATCCCCTTCTCCGTAGCGAGGTAGACCCTCCCCGGCCGCTCCGGGTCGAAGGCTATGCCGAACACCGCCGGGCGCGTGCGGATCTCCAATATGTCCTCCTCCACCGGCACCTCGGCGAAGCTCCGCCCCCCGTCCCGGCTCTCCAGCAGCCGCCCCTCCCAGCCGCCCAGGTCGCCGCCGTGGGCCCAGGCCGCCAGCAAGTGCTGGGGATCCGAGGGGTCGACGGCCAGGGCCACCACCGGCAGCCGGGCGTCCAGGCCACCCCCCACCGCCTGCCAGGAATCCCCGCCGTCCTGGCTGCGGAAGAGGCCGTGGCCGGTCACCCAGGCATACAGGACGCTGCCCGAAGGCGAGGCCGCCAGGGCGGGCACGTCGCGGCCCGGCAACCCCGCTCCCGCCTCCTGCCAGGT
>JBBIPI010000069.1:0-7845 GCA_037442985.1 Clostridiales bacterium | reverse complement strand
CGAGCAGGCGCTCCCCCAGGGCGAGCATCCGCTCGAGGGCGTAGTCAGACACGGCCGGGTCGTAGGTGTCCGGCCGGGTGGGGAGGAGGGCGTCGGGCCCGGGCAGGTCGAAGTCGGCCGGCCCGCCGTAGGCAGCGCTGGCCAGGGCGTAGTCCAGGGCTTCGTCGAGAGCGTCCAGGTCGGTGGTGGTGGAGAAGCCTACCCGCCCGCCGGCCACCACCCGCACAGCCACGCCGGCGTGCTCGGCGGTGCTGATGCTCTTCAGGCGGTTGTTCTCGTACTCCACCGGGGTGCCCGTGCGCGTCAGGCAGTACACCTCGGCCAGCTCGCTGCGCTCCGCCGCCCGCGCCAGAAGGCGCTCCAGGCGTTCCTCCAGTGCCCCGGCGCCGTCGTCCGTCAAGGTTTCCCCTCCCTCGCTCGTCAGCCGCGGCCGCCCACCAGGCAGCGGCGGATGCGGATGTGGGGCGCCCAGTGGCTCACCGGCAAGGGCGACTGGCCGCCCTTGCCGCAGCCGCCGCCGTCGTCGCGCGTGCCCATGTCCCGGCCGATGGCGTCGATCTCGTGCAGGGTGGCGAAGACGTTGCCCGAGAGGGTGGGGTTGTGGATCAGCTCCGCCAGGCGGCCATCGCGGATCCGCCACGCCACCATGGAGGTGAAGGTGAACATCTCGCCCATCGTCTGCCCGCCGTAGAAGCCGCGGGCGTAGATGCCGTCCTTCACCCCCTCCAGCAGGTCTTCGAAGGAGGCGTCGCCGGGGGCGATGCAGGTGTTGCGCATGCGGACGAGGGGCGGGAAGCGGTAGTTGAGGGCGCGGGCGCTGCCGGTCGGCCGCTCGCCCATGCGCCCGGCCGTCTCCCGGGAGTGGAGGCGCCCCACCAGTTTCCCCTCGCGGATCAGGTCGGTGCGCTCCGCCGGCACCCCCTCGTCGTCGTACTTGAGGTAGCCGCGGGCGCCCTCGTCCACCCCGCTGTCGTAGATGTTGAGGATCGGCCGGCCGAAGGTGCGTCCTAGCCTCATGACCTCCTTGAGGTTCTCGTTCTCGTGCAGCCCGTCCGCCTCGCTCAGGTGGCCGAACGCCTCGTGCACGAACACGCCCGCCAGGATCGGGTCGAGGATGACCGTGTACTCGCCCCCGGGGACCACCGGCGCCTCGAGGAGGGCCGTGGCCAGGGAGCAGGCCTCGTCGATCTCCTCCTCCAGGCCGCGCACCACCCCGAAGTCGTTGGAGCTGCCGAAGCCGACGCTCACCTGCTGGGTGCGCCCGTCGCGGCTGGCGATGGCGACGACGCTGCCGCCCAGGTCCACCTTCTTCTGCTCGATGTAGGTCCCTTCCGAGGTGGCCAGCCGGAGGACGGTGTGCCGGTCGAAGTAGCGCACCGAGGAGCTGGTGATGCCCCGGCCGTAGGCGAGCACGCGCTCGTTGTAGCCGGCCAGCAGGTCCTTCTTGGCCTCCAGGCTCACCAGGCGCGGGTCCTCCTTGAGCCGCGCCGCCACCCGGTCGCGCACGGGCGTGACCGGCGCCAGGCGCACCCGCTCCTCCCGCCGGGCGGCCGCCAGCCGCGCCTGGCGGATGGCCAGGTCCACCTTCGCCTCCAGGTCGTCCAGCCGGTTGAAGGAGACGAACCCCCAACCGCCGCCCACCAGGGCGCGCACGTTGCCGCCGCAGTCGACCGTCTGCCCGACGGTCTCCAGGGTGGGGCCGCGGAACTCGAGGCGCGTGGCCCTGGTCTCCTCGAGGCGGATCTCCAGGTAGTCGGCCTGCCCCTGGCGCACCAGACTGGTCAGGAAAGCTTCCACGGATCCCGCCTCCCGGGAGGCGCCCTTCGTTTGCGCTGCGGGCGCACTTCTAATATTTTTGCACTGTACCCTGTGCGAATCCAGGAGCGGATGAAGGTGGCCAGGAAGGTGCTCTCGGCAGGGGGCGTGGTGTTCCGGCGCGAGGACGGCGCGCTGCGCCTGCTGCTCATCAAGGACCGCTTCGGCCGCTGGACCCTGCCCAAGGGCCACGTGGAGGCGGGGGAGCGGCCCGAGGAGGCGGCCCTGCGCGAGATCCGCGAGGAGACGGGCATCGTGGGCCGGGTCGTGGCACCCCTGCCGTCGACCACCTACTCCTTCCGGGACCGGGGCGGCCTGGTCCAGAAGACGGTCCGCCACTACCTGATCGAGGCGACGGGCGGCGAGCTCCTCCCCCAGGAGAAGGAAGTGGCCGACGCCCGTTGGTTCGCCCCGGGGGAGATCGAGGCGCTGCCGCAGTACGAGAACAACCGGCAGGTGCTCCAAGCGGCGCTGGAGCGGCTGGGCGGGTGAGGGTGGGGCCGTGGACTCGCCCGTCCGCGTCCTGCCCCGCAAGGAGGACCTCCCCGCGGCCGGCCTCGCGGGGACGGCGGTGGCCGTGATCGACGTGCTACGGGCCACCTCCACAGCCGTCGCCGCCCTGGCGGCGGGGGCGGCGGCCCTGCGCCCGTGCGCCGGCCCGGAGGAGGCGCGCGCCCTGGCGGAGCGCCTGCGCGCCGCCGGCGTGCCGTGCCTGCTCTGCGGCGAGGCGGGGGCGGTGAGGGTCCCGGGGTTCGACTTGGGCAACTCGCCGCGCGAGTTCACCCCGGAGGCGGTGGCGGGCCGGGAGGTGGTCCTGGCGACCACCAACGGGACGCGGGCGCTCCGCCTGCTGCCTGAAGGGGTGGCGGGCGTGGCGCTGGCCTCCTTCCTGAACGCGAGCGCCGCGGCCGCCTGGCTGGCGGCACGGGCTTCCCCGGCCGGCCTGGTCCTCGCCTGCGCCGGCACGGAGGGCGCCTTCTCCTACGACGACTTCCTGTGCGCCGGCGCCCTGGTCGACCGCCTGGAGGCGCTGCGGCCGGACGGGATCGTGCCCGACGACCTGGCGCGCGCCGCCCGGGACGCCTACCGGCAGAACCGGGGCGGCCTGGCGGCGGCCCTGGCTGCCTGCCGCCACGCCCGCCACCTGTTCCGGCTCGGCCTGGGCGAGGACGTGGCCTTCTGCGCCCGCGAGGACGTCTACCGCCTGGTGCCGGTCGTCCGGGAGGGGCGGGTGGTTCCGGCCTGGCCGGAGTTGCACGAGGGCGGCAACGCCCGATACACCTGAACAAGAAGGGGAGGAGAGGAGCATGCTCGCTGTCGGTACGCAGGCGCCGGACTTCACCCTCCCGGCCACCCTGGCCGGGGAGGTCACCCTGTCGTCCTGGCGGGGCGACAAGAACGTGGTGCTGATCTTCTACCCTAAGGACAACACCCCGGGCTGAAACCGCCAGCTCAGCGCCGCGCGGGACGCGGCGGAGGAGTACGCCCGGCGGGACGCCGTGGTGCTGGCGGTCAACCCGGGCAGCCTCAAGTCGCACCAGAGCTGGGCCGACAGGTTCGGCTTCAACTTCCCCATCGCCGCCGATGCCGACCGGGCCGTCTGCCGGGCCTACGAGGCGCTGAAGGAGAACGGCGCCAGCGTGCAGCGCACGGTGTACATCGTGGACAAGGCCGGGGTAGTGCGTTACGCGAAACAGGGGATGCCCTCGACGGAGGAGCTGCTGCAGGTGCTGGACCGGATCAATGCCGGCGCTTGAGGGACGGCGGCGCCGATGGGGCAGACTAGGCGCGGAGGCGAGGATCGCCGCCGTGCCGGACGCGGGTGAAGGCGAAACGCCGCCGGGCGGGGCCGAGGCCGCCGTCCGGCGGCTGGAGCACGACCTGGAGGAGCGGCTGCACCGCCTGGCGCTCAGGCTGGACGAGGTGGCCTGGCGGCTGCAGCGCATGGACGTGGCGGAGTTCGTCGAGTTCTACCGCCACCCGCGGCGGGTGGTGCTGGTCAGCTTCGCCACCGGCATCGCCCGGGGACTGGGGATCGCCGTCGGCTTCACCATCCTGGGCGCGGTGTTGCTGTGGCTCTTGCGCGTCCTGCTGATCCTCAACCTGCCCGGCATCGGCCACTTCCTCGCCCAGCTCATCCGCATCATCAACCAGGACCTGTCGGTCCGCCCCTAGGACGCCGGCGGCCGCCGCAGCCGGGCGGTCGCCGGGGCCGGGGAGGAGGGGTGGCGCATGGACGCCTCGCGGCGCGAGGCCTACCGGGGCAGGCTGCTGGCGGAGCGGCGCCGGCTGCTGGAGCAGCTCGGGCGGTTGAAGGAACACGGGCTCGAGGAGACGCAGGGCGCCTCCCTGAGCGAGCTGTCCACCTACGACAACCACCCCGCCGACCTGGGCAGCGAGACCCTCGAGCGCAGCAAGGACCTGGCCCTGTGGCTGAACGCCCGCTCCCGCCTGGCGCGGGTGGAGGACGCCCTGGCCCGCCTGGAGGCGGGCGAATACGGCATGTGCCGCGCCTGCGGCCGCCCCATCGGCGCGGAGCGGCTGGAGGCCGTGCCCGAGGCCGACCTCTGCCGGGAGTGCCAGGGCGAACGGGAGCGCGCCGAGGCCCGGCAAGGCCGGGTTCGGCCGGTGGAGGAGGGGCTACTGAGCCCCCCCTTCGGCCGCACCTTCCTCGACTCGCGGCGCGACTACGTCGCCTACGACGGCGAGGACGCCTGGCAGGAGGTGGCGCGGTACGGGACGTCGGAGACGCCCCAGGACGTCCCGGACAGCGCCGGGTACGAGCGGCTGTACCAGGACGCCTACGAGCGCCGGGGCGGCGTCACCGACCTGGAAAACCTGGTGGACGACGCAGGCGAGCCTCTCTCCGACCTCACCCAGGACGCGCCGGGGCGCGGCCGCACCGGGCGGCCGGACCGCTGACGGCCCGACGGCGGCTGGCGCCGGCCGGTCGCCCCTGCTAAAATCCGGGGAGGGGGATCGGCCGCGTGGCTCCCTTGCTCGTCGGCGCCGTCGTCCTGGCCCTGGACCAGTTCTCCAAGTGGCTCGCCCTGGCCCGCCTCGTCCCCGGCGAGCCGGTGGACGTCGTCCCCGGGGTCTTGCGGCTGACCCTGACCCGCAACCCGGGCGCGGCCTTCGGCCTCTTCGCCGACCGCACGACCCTCCTGGTGGCGGTGGCCGCCGCCCTCCTGGCCGCCATCCTCTATCTGCTCTGGCGCGAGCGCCGGCCGAGCGCGCCGGTGGCAGCCGGCCTGGGGCTGGCCCTGGGCGGCGCGGCCGGCAATCTGGTGGACCGGCTGCGCTGGGGCGCCGTGGTGGACTTCCTCGACCTCCGCGTGTGGCCGGTCTTCAACCTGGCCGACGTGGCCCTGGTGCTCGGCGGCGCGCTCCTGGCCTGGGAAGCCCTGCGCCACCAGCCCGGGTGAAGGGTGCCGTGAAGCGCCCGGAGGGCGCGCGCCAGCTGGCGGTGGCGGTGCCCGAGGAGGCGAGGGGCGAGAGGCTGGACCGCTTCCTGGCCGGGCTGCCGGACCTCGGGCTCACCCGCGCCCGCGTCCAGCGGCTGATCGAGCGACAGCTGGTGCTGGTGGAGGGGCGGCCGGCCCGGGCGGCCCAGCGGGTCCGGCCGGGGGAGCGGGTGGAGGTGGTGGTGCCCCCTCCGCAGCCGCTGGAGGCCCGGCCGGAGGAGATCCCGCTGGACGTCGTCTACGAGGACGCCGACCTGCTGGTGATCAACAAGCCGCGCGGCCTGGTGGTCCACCCCGCCCCGGGGCATCCAGGGGGGACGCTGGTGAACGCCCTCCTGGCGCGCTGCCCCGGCCTGCGGGCGGCGGGCTGGTCCACGCCCGCTCAGGGGGCGGACGGGACGTGGGGCGAGGTGATCCGGCCGGGGATAGTCCACCGCCTGGACAAGGACACCACCGGCCTCCTGGTGGTGGCCAAGACGCCCGAGGCGCATCTATCCCTGAGCCGCCAGCTGAAGGAGCGGCAGGTGAGGCGCGAGTACCTGGCCCTGGTGCGGGGCCAGCCGCCCGACGAGGGGACGGTGGACGCCCCCATCGGCCGCCACCCGGTGCACCGCCAGCGCATGGCCGTGGTGGCCGGCGGGCGCCCGGCCCGCACCCACTACCGCGTCCTGGAGCGCTTCCCGCCCCCGGGCGGGGAGGGACGGCGTTCGGGCTACGCCCTGCTGGCCGTGCGCCTGGAGACGGGCCGGACGCACCAGATCCGCGTCCACCTGGCCCACGCCGGCCACCCGGTGGCGGGAGACCCGGTTTACGGGGGACGTCGGGGCGAGCTGGGCCTCGAGGGGCAGGCGCTGCACGCGGCGCGGCTGGCCTTCGTCCACCCGCGCACCGGCGAGCCGGTCGAGTTCTCGGCGCCGCCTCCGCCCGACCTGGCGGCGGCCCTGGCCACCTTACGCGGCACGGCAGAGGAGGAAGAGCGGTGAAGCTGACGGTGCTTGGCAGGTACGGCCCCTTCGAGGGCCCGTCCGGCGCCTGCTCGGGATATCTGCTGGAGGCGGGCGACGCCCGGGTGTTGATCGACTGCGGCAACGGGGTGGTGGGCAGGCTCTGGCACCACGGAGGCTACTCCGACCTGGACGCCGTGGTGCTGACCCACCTGCACCCCGACCACATCTCGGACCTCTTCGTCCTGCGGTACGCCCTGGACGGGGAGCGGGCGCAGGGGCGGCGCGCCGGCCCCCTGCCGGTGTACAGCCTCCCCGAGCCGGGGGAGGACTTCCGCCGCCTGCCCTACAAGGACGTGTACGACGTCCGCGCCTACGGGCCGGGGGACGTGGTCACCCTGGGGGGTCTCACCCTGCGCTTCGCCCCCACCCGCCACTGGGTCCCGGCCTGCGCCGTGCGCGCCGAGGCGGAGGGGCGCTGTTTCGTCTTCTCCTCGGATACCGGGTGGAGCGACAGCGTGGCGGAGCTGGCCCGCGGCGCCGACCTGTTCCTGTGCGAGGCCAACCTGCTGCGCGGGGAGTCGGAGGGCCACCTCAGCGCCTTCCAGGCGGGCGAGCTGGCGCGCCTGGCCGGGGCGCGGCGGCTGCTCATCACCCACCTGTTTCCGGGCGTCGCCGAGTCGGAGCTACGGCGGGAGGCGGAGGCGGGCTACGGCGGGCCGGTGGCGGTGGCCCAGGAGGGCGCGACCTACGCGGTCTGAGGCCGCCCGCCGTTGCGAAACGGGAGCGGGGCGGACTATAATCGGACCAGACAAGGGGGAGCCCCTGTTAGGGGCTGAGAAAGGGCTAGCGAGCACCTGACCCTTTGAACCTGTGGGGTAATGCCCGCGGAGGGAAATAGCGGTCGAAGTGCCGGGTCGCTGTCCCCCCTTCCGGGGGCTGCGGCCCGGCCTCGTTTCACCCGCGCCCGGAGGTGCGCCCGCCTGGGGCGCTGCTCCCGGCGAGGGGGGCGGGGAGGAGCCGTGTCGTACCCGGCGGAGCGGGTGCGTGGCATATACGTGGTCACGGACCGCCGGCTGACGGGGGGTCGTCCCCTGGCGGAGATGGCCGGCGCGGCCGCCCGCGGCGGGGCGGCGGCCGTCCAGCTGCGCGAGAAGGACCTGACGGCGGCCGAGCTCTGGCGCCTGGGGCGGGAGGTGCTCGCGGCCGTGCGCGCCGCCGGCGCCCTCTTCCTGGTCAACGGGCGGCTGGACGTGGCCCTCGCCTTGGGGGCGGACGGCGTGCACCTGGGCGGCGACGCCCTGCCGGTGGGCGAAGCGCGCCGGGTGGCGGGGCCCGCCTTCCTGATCGGCGCCTCCGTCCACTCGCTGGCGGAGGCGGTGGCGGCGGCCTCCCAGGGGGCGGATTACCTGATCTTCGGCAACGTGTTCGAGACGGCGTCCAAGCCGGGCCTGGCTGGCCAGGGCCTGGCGGCGCTGGCGGCGGTGTGCGCCGCCGTGCCGGTGCCGGTGCTCGCCATCGGGGGCCTGGTCGCCGGCAACGTGGCGGAGGCGCGCCGCGCCGGGGCGGGCGGGGCGGCGGTGCGCGCCGCCGTGATGGCGGCGCCGGACCCGGAGGCGGCC
>JBBIPI010000068.1:0-7900 GCA_037442985.1 Clostridiales bacterium | reverse complement strand
GTCTCGCCGGGCGCGTAGTCGGTGCGCGCCTCGAACGGGGGTTCCAGGACGAAGGGGCGGGGCACGTTCTCGTAGTTGCGCAGCTTCTCGGCCCCCGGCGGCGCCGGCGTCTCGAAGATGTAGCCGTAGGGGCAGGTCGGGTGCAGGAGGCAGCCGGCGCAGGCGTCGCGCTCCCGCTGGCAGCAGGCGATGCGCCTGAAGGCGCCGCCGAAGCCGCCGCGCAGGGTCGACCCCTTGTAGGGCGGGAGGTGGAGGCGGTCCACCGCCTCCAGGGTGAAGCGGTAGCGGGCGAGCCGCAATCGCCCCAGCGCCGAGACAGCCCGCGCGAGGGCGGCGGCGGGGCGTTCCCGCAGGTCCCTTTCCTCCTCCGCCATGGCAGGTACCCGCCCCTCACGAACGCTAAGGCCGTGGCGACCCGGCGGTACCCGTCACCGCGCCGCCACCATCTCTCCCTGCAGCTCCCCCAGGAGGGAGAGGATCTCCTCCGAGCAGCGCTCCAGCGCCTGATAGGCCTCCTCGGCCGCGCGCCGGTCACCCCGGTTCATCGCCTCCGCCGCTTGGCGCGCCAGCTGGTGCAGCTCCTCGTGCGGCCGCTCCAGGCGCTGGAAGGCGGGGTGATCAGACCACCTCTCCCGCCCGGGGCCGTAATACCAGCGGCCGAGCCGGCACTCCCGGTGCGAGGCGACGCTGGCCGGGTCGATGCGCTCCTTGCCCAGGACCACGCCGTACACCCTTTGCTTCCACAGGAGGTGATCCGCTTTGGCCAGCTCGAGCAGGTCGCCGTCGCAGAGCTCCAGGCGCAAGGCGAGCATCCCTTCCCTGGCGTGGCCGGCCAAACGGGCGGCCTCCACCACCTCCTCGGCCAGGCGCTCCGCGATCTCGTCGGTGCTCTGGGCCGCGGCGGCGATGGCCTCGGCCGTCCGCGCCAACTCCGCCATGGCTGCGGCCTGCTGCTGCGTGGCCTCTGCGATCCCATGCACAACCCGCGTCGCCTCCCCCACCATGCCCCGCAGCTGCTCGAAGGCCTGGCCGGCGTGCTCCACCTCCTGGGTCGCCTGGCCGACCGCCGCAGCCAGCTGGGCGATGTGCTGCGCCACCTGCCGGCCCAGCACGCTGGTGCTGGCGAGATGGCCCACCAGGGCCGAGAGGTCGCGCAGCACAGCGACCAGCTCCCGGCTGGACTCAATCATGTCGTGACCCAAGGCCCCACCTCCAGTGTCTCGTCTATTCGACGCAAAAAGCTGCCAGACCTGCCAGGACCCCCGTCCGTCCCAGCGGGCAGGCAGGCCAGCTCGGCGCCGGTCAGGCACCAGGTTGCGGGTGGGGCGAAAGGGGCGAAGGGGGCTCAGGCGTCGGCGGCGCAGAGGCGGCAGCCGGGGCAGACCACCACGCGCTCCTGGAACACCTGCCGCACGGTGTCGAGGACCGTCGCCGGCCCCCGGGCGGCCCCGTGCACCGTGAGCACCTCGGGCACGAGGGCCAGCAGGGCGCTGATGACCCGCTCCTCGTCGTCGGCGGGACCGGCTGCCGCCGTAAGCCCGACGGCCTCCAGGTGCGGCTCCCCCACCGCCCGGCCGTCGCCGTCCAGGACGCGAAAGGTGCCCTCGCCGAAGACCAGGTTCACCCGGGGAAGCCGCGGCTTCTGGGCGGCCACGAAGGAGCGCAGCAGGCCGACGAACTCCTGGTGCTCCCGCTCCAGCAGGAAGTCCTCGACGGCCAGGTCCACCGCCTCCTCCATCTCCTCCACGTAGTCCTTGAGGCGGAAGGTGAGGAAGCCCTCCACGACCAGCTCGCTGTGTTTCTCCAGGTACTCGGAGAGGCGGGCCAGGACGCGGCCCTTGCGCCGGACGCGCTCCAGGAGGGGCGACAGGCCCTCGCCCTCCGCGCGCAGCAGCCGGAGCGCCCGCTCCTGGATCCGCTCCTGCTCCTCCGGCCCGAAGTACCCGTAGTTGGCCCGGATGAGGCGGCGCAGGAAGGCCGCCTCCCAGCGGTTGACGATGAGGTCCGCGACGGCGTTGGCCACCAGCAGGCGCAGCCGCCGGTCCGCATCCGGGGACACCGGCTTGCGCACCGGATCGCAGCCCACGAAGGTGAGGCTCCCCCGCCGGACGGTGCGCAGCTGGACCTCGACGCCCTCCGCCCGCAGGAACTCCAGCTCCCTGGACAGGCGCTCCCGCAACTCGTCGACCCGCTCGGCGGCTCCGATGGAGATCATGGCGAGGGGATCCCCCTGCGGCGGCGTCGTCGCCATGCAACCAGTATATGAGCGCCGCGCGGCCGGTATGCAGCCGCCGGCCCGGACCGGCGCGGGGGACCGCCGCGCGGGCCGACGCCGCCCGGTCGCCGCGGCGCGGCCTCAGCCGAAGCGGCCCGTCAGGTAATCTTCCGTCCGCCGGTCGCGCGGCCGCGTGAACAGCTCGGCCGTCGGGCCGTACTCCACCAGCTCCCCGTTCAGGAGGAAGGCGGTGAAATCGGAGACGCGCGCCGCCTGCTGCAGGTTGTGGGTAACGATGACCACCGTGTAGTCCCGGCTCAGCTGGCGGATGAGCTCCTCGATCTTGAGGCTGGAGGCCGGGTCCAGGGCGGAGCAGGGCTCGTCCATGAGCAGCACCTCGGGCTCCACCGCCAGGGCGCGGGCGATGCAGAGGCGCTGCTGCTGCCCCCCCGACAGCTCGGTCGCCGGCCGGTGCAGCCGGTCGGCCACCTCGTCCCAAAGGGCAGCCAGGCGCAGGCTGCGCTCCACCGCCTGCGGGCCCAGGCGCCGGTCCCAGCCGTTCAGGCGCAGACCGGCGGCCACGTTCTCGAAGATCGACATGGTGGGGAAGGGGTTGGGCCGCTGGAAGACCATGCCCACGCGCCGCCGGACCAGGACCGGGTCCAGGCCGCGCCGGTAGATGTCCTCGCCGTCCAGGAGCACCCGCCCCGAGACGCGCGCCCCGGGCACCAGCTCGTGGAGGCGGTTCAGGCAGCGGATGAGCGTCGACTTGCCGCAGCCGGAGGGGCCCATGATGGCGGTGACGGCGCGGGGCTCGATGCGCAGGCTGACGTCCCGCAGCACCTGGTGCCGCCCGAACCAGGCGTTCAGGTGCTCGACGACCATCCCCTTGGCCAAGGTTCACCCACCTTCCGTGAGCTCGCCCCGCGGGTCCCCCGGCGGCCTCGTCAGCGGCGCCGGGCGGCGAAGACCCGGGCGAGGATGCTCAGGCTCAACACCAGCGCCACCAGCACCAGCGCCCCCGCCCACGCCTGGGCGTGCCACTCCTCGAAGGGCGAGATGGCGTAGGTGTAGATCTGCACAGGCAGGGTGGCGATGGGCTTGTCGAGGCCGGCGTGCCAGAAGCGGTTGTTGAACGAGGTGAAGAGGAGGGGCGCCGTCTCGCCGGCGATGCGGGCCACCGCCAGCATGACGCCGGTGACGATGCCGCCCCGGGCGGCCCGCAGGACCACGTCCAGCACCACCCGCCAGTAGGGGACGCCCAGGGCCAGGCCGGCCTCGCGCAGGGACACGGGCACCATGAGGAGCATCTCCTCCGTGGCGCGGGTGACGACGGGGATCATGATCACCGCCAGGGCCAGCCCGCCGGCCAGGGCGGAGAAGCCCTTCATGGCCAGCACCACCACGACGTACACGAACACCCCCGCCACGATCGAGGGAACGCCCGTGAGCACGTCGGCGACGAAGCGGACCAGGCCACCGAAGCGGTTGCGGCCGAACTCGGCCAGGTAGATGCCGGCGCCCACGCCCACGGGCAGGCCCACGGCGCAGGCCAGGCCGACCACGATGAGCGAGCCGACGATGGCGTTGCCCATCCCGCCCCCGGGTTCCCCCACCGGCTTGGGCAGGCTGGTCAGGAACTCCAGGTCCAGCGCCGGCAGGCCCTTGCCCATCACGAACTTCAACGTGCTCAGCAGGGGGATCAGGCTGATCACGGTGCAGACGGCCGCCCCACCCAGCATCACCAGGCTCGTGAGCCGCCGGACGAGGAGGCTCCGGCCCCTCACTCGCGCACCGCCCCGCGGACGGGTCCCGCCAGGCGCCAGATGAGCAGCCGGCCCAGGGCGTTGACCACCGTCGTGACCAGGAAGAGGACCAGGCCCACCTCCACCAGGGCCGAGAGGTAGAGGTCGCTGGTCGCCTCGCTGAACTCGTTGGCGATCACCGCCGCCATGGTGCACGAGGGTTCGAAGAGGGAGAGGGAGATCTCCGGCCGGTTGCCGATCACCATCGTCACCGCCATGGTCTCGCCCAGCGCCCGGCCGAGGCCCAGGATCACCCCTCCCACCAGCCCGGAGCGGCCGTAGGGCAGCACGGCCCGGCGCACCGTCTCCCACCGCGTCGCCCCCAGGGCGAGCAGCGCCTCGCGCTGGGAGCGGGGCACGGCCAGGAGCACCTCGCGCGCCACGGCGGAGATGATGGGGAGGATCATGATCGCCAGGATGACCCCGCCCGCCAGCATGCCCAGCCCGATCATCGGCCCCTGGAACAGCGGCAGGAAGCCGAGCCAGCGGGCGAGGAAGGGCTGCACGTGGTCGCGCAGCCACGGCGCCAGGACGAAGATGCCCCACAGACCGTACACCACGCTGGGCACCGCCGCCAGCAACTCGACCAGGAGGCCGGCCGGCCCGCGCAGCCACCAGGGGGCCAGTTCGGCCAGGAAGACGGCCACGCCCAGGCTCAGGGGCACGGCGATGAGCAGGGCCAGGGCGGAGCTGACGAGGGTGCCGTAGATGAAGGGCAGGGCGCCGTAGGACTCGGCCACCGGGTCCCAGTCGGCGCCGTAGAGGAAGGCCACGCCGAAGGCCTCGATGGCCGGGCGGGCCGCCTCGAAGAGCTTCAACGTCATGAGCGCCAGCAGCAGGACGACAGCCGCCGCCAGGAGGAACGTCACGCCCCGGAACAGCCTGTCCCCCAGGCGAGCGCGCCAGCCCGCCTCCACCGCTCTCGCCCGCAGCCGGTCGACGGCCACCCTGCCCAGAGCCCCCTCAGCCCCAATTATGAGTTCCCGTCTCGACCGCCTGTGTTAAGGGGCTGTGTGCGGCTGATTAACGCAAGGTTAAGATGCCCCGCGGGCGGCTTCAGACGTTCAGCTCCTTGCGCTCGCCCGTCACCATGTAGATGATCCACTCGCCCAGGTTGGTGGCGTGGTCGCCGATCCGCTCCAGGTACTGGGCGACGAAGAGCAGGTAGGTCGCCTGGGTGATGGTCTTGGGTTCCTCCATCATGATCACCAGGAGCTCGCGGAACACCTGGTTGTACAGGTGGTCGACCTCGTGGTCGCGCTCGATCATCTCCTCGGCCAGCTTGACGTCCCGGTTCACGTAGGCCCTCAGGCAGTCCCGCAGCATGCTGCGGGCGATCTCGGCCATACGGGGGATGTCCACCAGGGGCTTGATGAAGGGCTGGCCGGCGATGCGCAGGGTGACCTTGGCGATGTCCACGGCGTGGTCGCCCATCCGCTCCAGGTCGGTGACGATCTTGAGCGCCGTGCCCACGACCCGGAGGTCGCGGGCCAGGGGCTGCTGCAGGGCGAGCAGCTCCAGGCAGCGCCCTTCGATCTCCTCCGTCATCCGGTCGAGGACGTCGTCGCCCTCCACCACCTGGCGGGCCAGGTCCGCGTCCTGCTGCTTGAGAGCGGTGACGGCCTTGTAGATCGCCTCCTCCACCAGCGTCCCCAGGCGCAGCAGGTCCTCCTGGAGGCGCTCCAGCTCGCTCTGAAACGTCTCGCGGCTCACGGCCATCTCCTCCTCGCGCCCGCGCAGGCACGGTGCACGTTGCGGCGCCCCCTCAACCAAAGCGGCCGGTGACGTAGTCCTCGGTCCGGCGATCCCGGGGCGCGGTGAAGATGCGGCCGGTGGGGGCGAACTCGACCAGCTCGCCCGCCAGGAAGAAGCCCGTGAGGTCGGCGACGCGCGCCGCCTGCTGCAGGTTGTGGGTGACTATGACTATTGTGTATGCTCCCCGGAGCTCGTGGATCAAGTCCTCGATGCGCGCCGCGGAGACCGGGTCGAGGGCCGACGCCGGCTCGTCCATGAGGACGACCTCAGGCTCCACGGCCAGCAGCCGGGCGATGCACAGGCGCTGCTGCTGTCCGCCCGAGAGGTCCAAGGCGGAGCGGTGAAGCCGGTCCTTCACCTCGTCCCAGAGCGCGGCCAGGGTGAGGCTGCGCTCCACGATCTCGGCCAGCCGGCGGCGGTCCCTGACCCCGTGGCGCCTGGGGCCGTAGGCCACGTTGTCGAAGATGGACATGGGGAAGGGGTTGGGCCGCTGGAACACCATCCCCACCTTGCGCCGGAGGGCGGTGACGTCCACGCCGGGCGCGTAGACGTCCTGCCCGTCCACCTCCACGGTCCCCTCCACCCGGAAGCCGGGCACCAGGTCGTTCATCCGGTTCAGGGTGCGGAGGAAGGTCGACTTGCCGCATCCGGAGGGGCCGATGAGCGCCGTGACCAGCCCCTCCGGTATGGTCAGGGTCACGTCCCGGAGCGCCTGCCGGGAGCCGTAGAAGGCGTTGAGCCCCGCCACGCGCACCTTGGGCGCCCCCTCCAGGGCGGCCGCCTCCTCGGCGACCGCCCGCCTGACCTCCGGTCGCAGCTCACGCGTCGCCACCCGCTGCTTCCCCCCTGAGGCCATCCGGTCCCGCCGCCCCCGGCTCCCAGCGGGGCAGGGAGACGTAGAACGTGCTGCCCCGCCCGGGGGCGCTCGCCGCCCAGACCCGTCCGCCGTGGGCCTCCACGATCTGCTTCACTATGGCCAGCCCCAGGCCCGTGCCGCCCTGGCGGCGGCTGCGCCCCTTCTCCACCCGGTAGAAGCGCTCGAAGACCAGCGGCAACTCCTCTTCCGGGATGCCCTGCCCCGTGTCGGCCACGCTGATCACGAGGCTGCCCTCCTCGCCTTGCTCCACTTTAACAGAAACCCGGCCGCCGGCCGGGGTGAACTTGAACGCGTTGTCCAGGAGGTTGACGAGCACCTGCTCCACTCGGTCGGCGTCGACGAAGGCGAAGGCCGGCCGCCGCCCTTCCACCTCCAGCCGGAGCCCCCGTCGCTCGGCCTCGGGCCGGAAGCGGGCCGCCACCTCCTCCGCCAGCTCCACCAGGTCCACCTCCCGCCGCATCAGGGAGACCTGCCGCTCCTCGAGCCGCACCAGCTCCAGCAGGTCCTCGACCAGGCGCGCCAGCCTGCGCGCCTCGCGGTCGATGAAGGCGACGCAGGAGCGCACCTGCTCCGGCGTGCCGGCGTCCCCTTCCAGGAGGGTCTCGGCGAAACCCCGGATCGCTGTCACCGGTGTGCGCAGCTCGTGGGAGACGTTGGCCAGGAACTCGCTGCGCAGCCGCTCCTGGCGGCGCCGCTCGGTGACGTCGTGAAAGACCGCCACCACGCCGCCGGGGGTGGCCGCCAGGCTGGCCTCCACCACCCGCTCGCCCGCGCCGATGAGGGTCAGCTCCCGCCTTAGGGAGCCGCCCTGCTTCAGCACCGCCTCCACCGCCTCGCTGAGCTGGTAGTCGCGCAGCGCCTCCACGTGCCGGCGGCCCTGGTCGGCGGGCGTCAGACCCAGCATCCGGCGCGCCGCCGGGTTGCTCAGGAGCAGGCGGCCCCGGGCGTCCAGGAGCAGCACCCCCGCCTCCATGTGCTCCAGGGCGGCCCGGAACCGCTCGCGCTCCCCCGCCACCTCCCGCCTCTGGTGGCGCAGGGAGCGCGTCAGCTCGTTGCAAGCCCGCGCCAGCTCCTCCACCTCGTGGGCGGCGGTCAGGTACAGGAGGCCCTCGGGCGCCTCCCCGGCGGTGAGGCGACGCAGGCGGCAGGTGACGGCTCGCACCGCCGCGGCCACCGTCTCGCCCCCCAGGTAGGCCGCCACCGCCGCCCCCGCCGCCACCGTCAGCACCGGCAGCAGGGCCGAGGGCA
>JBBIPI010000067.1:0-7945 GCA_037442985.1 Clostridiales bacterium | reverse complement strand
CCCGCCACCTGCGCCTGGCCCTCCAGGAGCTGGGCCCCGCCTTCATCAAGCTCGGCCAGGTATTGAGCACCCGCGCCGACCTGCTCCCGCCGGAGGTGGTCGAGGAACTGGCCCGGCTGCACGCCGAGATCCCGCCCGTGCCCTTCGCCCGGCTGCTGCCGGTGCTGGAGGCCGAGCTGGGTCCGGACTTCCGCCGCCGCTTCCGGGAGCTGGACGAGACGCCCCTCGCCGCCGCCTCCATCGGCCAGGTCCACCGGGCCCGCCTCCCCACGGGCGAGGAGGTGGCCGTCAAGGTGCAGCGCCCCGGGGTGGCGGAAGAGGTCGCCGTGGACCTGGTGATCCTGCGCCGGCTGGCCCGGCGGGCCGCCCGCACCTCGCTGGGCCGGTTGGTCGATCTGGAGAACCTAATGGAGGAGTTCGCCCTCACGCTGGAACGGGAGCTGGACTACCTGGAGGAGGCGCGCCACGCCGAGCGCTTCCGGGCCAACCTGGCCGACGAGCCCGGGGTGGCCGTGCCCGCCGTCCACTGGGACCTCACCACGCCCCGGGTCCTGACCCTGGACCTGGTCTCGGGCGCGCGCCTGGACGACCCGGCCGCCCTGGAGGCCCTGGGCGTCGACCGGCGGGCCCTGGCGGCGCGCCTGGCGCGGCTTTATCTCAAGATGATCTTCGAGGACGGCTTCTTCCACGCCGACCCCCACCCGGGCAACTTCTTCGTGCGCCGGGACGGGACCATCGCCCTGGTCGACTTCGGCATGGTGGGCTCCTTCAACGAGGCGGGCCGCGAGCAACTGGTGGCGCTGCTGCGGGCCCTCGTGCAACAGGACGCCGAGGCCATGGTGGACGCCATCCTCGACCTGGGCGCGGGCCTGGCGGCGGTGGAGCGGCAGGCGCTGGCCGCCGACCTGCAGCGGCTCGTCACCCGCTACGCCGACCGCCCCCTGGCCGCCGTGTCCGTCGAGACCCTGCTCCACGACGTGCTCCGCCTGGCGTACCGGCACCGCCTGCGGCTGCCGGCCAACCTCTCCCTGCTGGCCAAGACGCTGGCCATGAGCGAGGGGCTGGCGCGCCGCCTCGACCCGCGCTTCCGCGTCATGGACGTGGTGGTGCCCTACACCCGGCGGGTGCTGATCCGGGAATACGGGCCAAAAGGGCTGCGGCGCCGGCTGCCCCTGCTGGCGGCGGAGACGGCCGACGCCCTGCCCCGCCTGCCCGCGACGCTCTTCCGCGTCCTGCGCCGGGCCGAGCGGGGCGACCTGACCCTGGCGGTGGACCCGCGCCAGCTCGCCGAGTCCCTGCGGCTGGTGGCGGCGACCGGCGAACGGCTGGCGCGGGCCATCCTCGCCGCGGCGCTGCTGACCAGCACCGCCGTCCTGCTGGCCGCCTTCCGCGACGTCCCCCTGTTCCCCGTCGGACTGGCCCTCCGGGCCGGGTTCCTGACCGCCTTGGCCCTAGCCCTCTGGTGGCTGCGCCCGCGGCGGCCCCGCTGACCCGGCGCGGCGCCGGCGGTCCCGGCGCCCCGCCCCGGGATCACCGGCGCGCCTCGGCGGCGAAGGGGTCCGTGGCGATGAGCGCCACGAAGACCAGGAGAGAAGCCAGCACGGGCAACATCAGAATCGCCGGGAACATTCCCTCTTCACCTCCTGCTTCCATCAGCGGTCTGTTATAGGTGTTCGAGCCGGCCGCAGCTTTCCGGGGGTGGGGGACATGGGCCCCAAGGCCCATCTTTCCGGTCGGACGGTCCCGGTCAGGACAGCTCCCGGAGCATCGCCACTTCGTCGCAGTTGGGGAACTTGGGGCAGTGGATGCACTCGCCCCACACCTTGTGGGGCAGGGACTCCTTGGCCACCTGGTGGAAGCCGCAACGGGCGAAGAAGTCGGGCTGGTAGGTGAGGGCGAAGACCCGACTGATGCCGAGGGCGCGGGCCTCATCCAGGAGGTGGTCGACGATGGCCCGGCCGTGTCCCCGCCGCTCGTGGCCGGGGGCCACGGCCAGCGCCCGCACCTCCGCCAGGTCGTCCCACACGATGTGCAGGGCGCCCACGCCGACGATGCGACCGTCCTCCTCGGCCACGGTGAAGTCGCGCAGGCTCTCGTAGAGGCTCACCAGGGACCGGGGCAGCATCAGCCCCTGGGCGGCGTAGTGGTTGATCAGCCGCTGCATCTCGGGCACATCGCCCATGCGCGCCTTGCGGTAGGTCAGCACGGCGTGGTCACAGGCCAGGGCGGACACCCCCTCTCACGGTGACTTTTATGAATATAACGCATAACGCATAACTATGCAAGGGCGCCCTGACGCGGATCAACGGATGAGGAGGCGCTCGTCGCACGGGTACGAGCTGAGGACGCGCAGGAAGGTGGTCTTGGTGCGCAGCTCGGCCAGCGCCTCGGCGCACGGCGGGTCCTCGGCATGGCCGTCGAACACCAGGTAGAACAGGTAGTCCCAGGGGCGGTTGCGGCTGGGACGGGACTCGAGCTTCACCAGGTTGACCTCGCGGTAGGCCAGGGCGCCCAGGCACCAATAGAGCGCGCCGGGCCGGTGCTGGGTGGCCATCACCAGGGCGGTGCGGTTGAACGGCCCGCGGGGCGCCGGCTCGCGCCCGATGGCGAAGAACTTGGTCACGTTGTAGGGGGCGTCCTGGATGTTCTCGGCCAGCACCTCCAGGCCGTACAGGGCGGCTGCACGCCGGCTGGCCACGGCAGCCGCGCCCCGCAGCCCCCGCTCCCGGATCATCTTGGCGCTCCCGGCCGTGTCGTAGACGGCCACCAGCTCCACCCCGAGCTGGCGCAGGAACTCCTGGCTCTGGGCCAGCGCCTGCGGGTGGGAATACACGACGCGGATGTCGGCCAGCGACTGCCCGGGGAGGGCCTGCAGGCAGTGGTTCACCTGCAGGTCCACCTCGGCGGTGATGGCCAGACCGGTCTCCAGGAGGAGGTCCCAGGTCTCGCTGATGGTGCCCGCCCAGGAGTTCTCCACCGGGACCAGGCCGGCATCGGCCCCTCCCTCGCGGACCTCGCGGAACACCTCGCGCAGGGTGCGGCAGGGGAGAACCTCCGCCTCCCCGTAGAGGCGGACGACGGCGTCCTCGCTGTGCGCTCCCCGCTCGCCCTGGAAAGCCACCCTCAGCGGCGATCCCCCCAAGCGGCGCCGGGCCGCCGGGACCAGCCCGCGGCCCTCCAGGCCCAGGGCATTGTAGCACAGCCGGCCCGCATAGTGTTAAGGGCGGCGCTCCTCCCGGGAGGGAAACCCCGCTTGTTCCGACGCGGTCCGTGGCGAAGGTGGACCGGATGGCCTCTTAGCCCCCTGGCGCACGTGGCCGTATCGGCCCTGCTGGCGGCGTGGCTCTTCTGGCTTTTGGAGCCGGGCGGCGCGGCCAGGATCCTGCCGGCCAGCGCCGACCCGACCGCCGGCCTCCGCACGGTGCCCAGGGACGTCGTACTGGCCGGCCACGCCGTCGCGGGCTGGCGGGAGGTGGAGGTCCGCCAGCTCCTGGAGCGCTGGGCCGAGGAGCTGAGGCAGGAACCGGTGCCGGCCGTCCTGGACCAGGCGACGCGCGGGCGCATCCCCCACCTCAACGGGCTGCAGCTGGACGTGCAGGCCACCCTGGAACGCCTCCGCATCGCCGCGCCGGGCGAGCAGGTGCCCCTCATCTACCGGGAGGTGCCGCCCGCCGTCACCAGCAACCAGCTCCCCCTCGCCCCCGTCTACCAGGGCAACCCACAGAAGCACGCCGTGGCCTTCGCCATCAACGTCGCCTGGGGCGAGCAGTTCCTGCCCCGGCTGCTGCGCGCCCTGGAGGAGCAGGGCGTGAAGGCCACCTTCTTCCTGGTGGGCGAGTGGGTGGAGGAACACCCGCAGGAGGCCCTGGCCATCGCCGGCGCTGGCCACGAGGTGGCCAGCCACGGCTACTCCCCGGTGGCCTTCGAGACCCTCACCCCCGAACAGGCCGAGGACCAGCTGCGCCGCGCGGAGGAGGCCATCCAGGCCGTGACCGGCCGCAAGCCCACCTTCTTCAGCCCCCACAAGGGCGCCTTCAGCCCCCAGCTCCTGCGCGTGGCCGCGGAGAGGGGCTACCAGACCGTCCTCTGGACGGTCGACACCGTGGACTGGGCGCAGCCGGGGGTGGAGCGCATGCTGGAGCGCGTGCTGCGCGAGGCGCGCAACGGCGCCATCGTCCTCATGCACCCGACGGCCCAGACGGCCGAGGCCCTCGGGCCGCTGATCCGGGGGCTGCGCCGCAAGGGGTTCCGCATCGTCACCGTGGGCACCCTGCTCTCGCCCAGCCCCCTGGCCCGCGATGCGCCCTGACCGGCCCCGCGCCGCCGGCCCGCCCCGTTCCTCCCGCCCGGCCCGAGACGGGTTGTAACGGAAAGTTTACATTTCTGTCACCCCTTCGCCCCTAGTCGGCGGGAAACTCCCCATCGAAAACACCGGCGAAAGGAAGGGGGTGCGTCCTTGAGGCGCCTGGCCTGGCCCCTGGCGGCCTCGCTGCTCCTGCTGGCGGCCGTCCTCCTCGTGGTGCGCGCCACCGCGCTCGCACGCCGGACGGCGTCCCCTCCCCCCGGCCGCTACGCCACAGGCGTCGTGGAACGCGGCAACATCGAGGTCACCGTCTCCGGGACCGGCACGGTGGCCTTCGCCGACCGGCGCGCCGTCTTCCCTGAAGTGGACGGCGTCGTGGCGTCCGTGCTCGTCCAACCCGGGGACCAGGTGCGCCAGGGGCAGCCGCTGCTGGTGCTGGCCAACGACAGCCTGGTGGCCGCCCGGGACGTCACCGCGCCGACCTCCGGCATCATCGCCGACCTGCGGGTGAAGGAGGGCGACCTGGTGCAGCAGGGGGCCGTGCTGGCCCACCTGGCGGACGCCGAGTACATCGACTTCGTCGCCCTGGTGCTGGCGCCGGAGCGGGCGCGCATCCGGCCCGGCCAGGCGGCCGGCGTCGCCGTGGACGACTTCAGCGGCGAGGTGGCGGGCACGGTCCTGGAGGTCGGGGAGGAGCCGCTGGCCGGCGATTACAGCCCCCTGTACGAGGTGCGCATCGGCCTGAAAAACCCGGGGCTCTACCGGGAGGGCATGACCGGCCAGGCCACCATACTGGCCGACGGCGGTCCGGTGGTTCGCCGGGGCACCGTCCGCTGGCGAGCCCGCCAGGCGCTCACGGCGCCCATGGCCGGGCGAGTGGAGTCGCTGGCGGTGACGGCGGGGCAAAGGGTCCCGGCAGGCAAGAGGATCGCGCGCATCGCCAACGCCACCTGGTCGGAGGCGGACCTCAGGGACAAACTGACCCTCCGTGCCCCCATCGACGGGGTCGTGGTGGCGGTCAACGTCCGCCCCGGCGAGCCGTTGGCCCCCTCCGGCAAGACGGGGACCGGCGCGGCCCCCGTCGAGCCGGTGGTGGTGGCCAGCCGCGACGTGCTCGTCACGGTGAAGCTGGACGAGATGGACGTGGCCCGGGTCCAACCCGGACAGCAGGCCCGGGTCTCCCTCCCGGCCCTGGAAGGGAAGCTTTTCGTGGGCAGGGTGGAGGGAGTGGCCTTGGAGGGCAGCACGCAGAACGGCGTGACCTCCTACGACGTCCGCATCCGGCTGGAGCAGCCGGAGGGGGTGCTGGCGGGCATGACCGCCACGGCCTCCATCCTGGTCGCGGCCAAGGAGGGCGCGCTGCTGGTCCCGGCGGAGGCCGTGAACAGCACCCCCAAGGGGCCGGTGGTGCGGGTGCTGGAGGCCGGCGTCCCGCGCCCGGTGCCCGTGCGGCTGGGCCTGCGCAACGACCGGGTGGTGGAGGTGCTCTCAGGGCTGCAGGAGGGGCAACGGGTGGTGCTGGCGGAAGCCGCGCCCCAGCAGGGCGTATCGCCAGCCGCCGGGCGCGGCGGCCCCGGAGCGTTTCCCGGCCCCGGCCTGATGGGGCCCCTCGGCGGCTTCCGCGGCCCCGGCGGTCCCGCCCGCGGAGGCGGACCGCGATGATAGACCTCCTGGACATCACCAAGGTCTACCGGGTGGGGAGCCAGGAGGTGCACGCCCTGGCAGGCGTCACCCTGCACATCGCCCGGGGCGAGATGGTGGCCATCATGGGGCCCTCGGGGTCCGGCAAGTCGACGCTGCTGAACATCATCGGCTGCCTCGACCGGCCCACGGCCGGCCGCTATCTCCTGGCCGGCGAGGATGTTTCCCGCCTCGACCGCGACCGCCTGGCGCTGATCCGCAACCGGCGCATCGGGCTGGTGTTCCAGAGCTACAACCTGCTGCCCCAGTTCACGGCCCTGGAGAACGTGGAACTGCCCCTGGTCTACCGCGGCAGGCCGCGCAGGGAGCGGCGGGAGGCGGCGCGCGCCGCCCTGGAGGCGGTGGGCCTGGGCGACCGGCTGCACCATCGGCCGCTGGAGCTCTCGGGCGGCCAGCAGCAGCGCGTGGCCATCGCCCGGGCGCTCGTCACCTCGCCCGAGGTGATCCTGGCCGACGAGCCCACGGGCGCCCTCGACACCACCACGGGCGAGGAGGTCCTGGCCCTGCTCCTGGACCTGAACGCCCGCGGCCAGACCATCGTGATCGTGACCCACGAGCCGGAGGTGGCCCGGAGGTGCCGGCGGCTGGTGCTGATGCGGGACGGCCGGGTGGTGGCGGCGTGAACCCCGCGGAGAGCGTGCGCAGCGCCTGGCTTGCCCTCCGCGCCAACCGGCTGCGGACCTTCCTGGCCGCCCTGGGGGTGATGATCGGCGTCGCCTCCGTCATCGCCCTGGTCTCCCTGGGGCAGGGCACCACGGCCCGGGTGACGGCCCAGGTCTCCGGCCTGGGCGCCAACCTGATCACGGTCCTGCCCGTGCGCGGCACGCAGCTGGCCTTGGAGGACGCGGCCCTCCTGCGGGAACGGGTGCCCACGGTGGCGCGGGCGGTCCCGTCGGTGTCCGCGGCCGTCTCGGTGAAGGTCGAGACGGACACGTGGGAGACCACGATGGAGGGCGTCACGGAGGACCTGCCGCTGGTCAGAAACTACCAAGTCATGGCCGGCCGCTTCCTGGTGGCGGACGACGTCGCCGCGCGGCGCAAGGTGGCCGTCATCGGACAGGAGGTCCTGCGTCGGCTGGGGGGGAGCCTCGCGCCTGGCACCACGCTGACGGTGAACGGGCAGCCGTTCCTCCTTGTCGGCGTGCTCGCCCCCAAGGGCTCCACCTTCGGGCGCAACGAGGACGACGTGATCTTCGTGCCCGTCACGACGGCCCAGCGCCTCCTCGGCACCACCGCCCTCAACGCCATCTACCTGAGCGCCCGTACCGCGGGGGAGTCCGGACTGGCCACCGCCCACGCCTTGGCCGTGCTCCGCACCCGGTATCCCCGCCCTGACGGCCAGGACCCGGTCCGCATCCTGAGCCAGGAACAGGTGCTCTCGACCGTGGGCGAGGTGTCCCGCACCATGACGCTGTTCCTGGGGGCCGTCGCCGGGATCTCCCTCGTGGTCGGCGGCATAGGGATCATGAACATCATGCTGGTGTCGGTGGCCGAGCGGACCCGCGAGATCGGCATCCGCATGGCCGTGGGCGCCAGGGCCCGCGACATCCTGGCCCAGTTCCTCGTCGAGTCGGTGCTGCTGAGCCTGACGGGCGGCGCCGTGGGGGTCGGCGCAGGCGTCCTGGCGGCCCGCTGGCTGGGCGCGGCGCTGGGCGCCCAGGCCGTCCTGTCCCCCCTGGCAGTGCTCGTCGCCCTGGGCTTCGCCCTGGCCGTGGGCCTGATCTTCGGCGTGTACCCCGCCTGGCGCGCCTCGCGGCTCGACCCCGTGGTGGCCCTGCGCCGCGAGTGAAGACTACCGGAAGGAGAGTGATCGGCCTGGCAACTCCACCCGATGCTCGTGCACTTCAGGTTCGACGAGCGCGGGGCCGGGCTCCCCGACCGCGACGCGGCAGGTGGCTCCCGTGAAAACGGGGCCTCGGCCGGCGGGACCCCCGAGGTCCC
>JBBIPI010000066.1:0-8016 GCA_037442985.1 Clostridiales bacterium | reverse complement strand
GAGGCGGTGGAAGAGGCGGTAGGTGGCCTCGGGGGTGGCCACGCCCACGGTGTCGGGCAGGCCGATGCGGTCGGCTCCCGCCGCCAGGGCAGCCCCGCAGATCTCCGCCAGGAAGGCCGGATCGCTGCGGAAGGCGTCCTCGGCGCTGAAGCGCACCCGTTTCCCCGCCGCGACGGCGATCCGCACCGCTTCGCTGACGCGCCGTATCGCCTGCCGGGGCGTCAGGCCCAGCTTCCGCTCCAGGTGCAGCGGCGAGGTGCCGAGGAAGATGGCCACGCGCTGCACCGGCAGGCCGCAGGCCTTCAGAACCTCGGTCCGCTTCGGCGCCCAGGCCGGCCGCGGCGATCTCGGCGATGGCGCGGTCGATGTCGGGCGAGGCGCCGGGATGTCCCACCTCGATCATGTCGACGCCGATCCGGTCCAGGCGACCGGCTATGGACACCTTCTGCTCCGGCGTGAAGGACACGCCCGGTGTCTGTTCCCCCTCCCGAAGCGTGGTGTCGAGGAGGAGCACGCGCTTCCGTCGTCGTGTCGCCATGGCCATCCCTTTCCCTGGCGATCTCTTGCCGGCTCGATGCTAAAGGGTGCTGCGCGGGGCGACAATCAGCCGGAGGGGCGGTCTTGGCCGCCGTAGACCCTTTGAAAGGCGCACGGCCTGAGGCGGAAGGATCAAGGGCGGCGCCCAAAAGGGTCCTGGGGGACGATTCCTGTGGCGGGCCCGCCCCCCTAACAATGGGGCCGGACAACGCCGTGCACGGAGGTGTGGGAGCGTGAGAAGGAGACTGTGGGCGCTGGTCCTGGCCGCCCTCCTCGCCCTATCAGCGGGGACGGTCCCGGTCCTGGCGCAAGGGGAGCACGCCGGCCACGGCGGGCAAGCCGGGGAGCCGCAGCCGCAGCCCGTGACACAGGCCGAGACCGCGGACCTGTGGCCGGACCAGGAGATCGTGCAGGCCAAGGAGCAGTGGGAGACCGCCCGCCAGCGGGGGGACGCGGCGGGCATGAAGGCCGCCGCCGAGCGCGCGGCGCGGGCGCGCGCCGCCGGGGGGATGATCCCGGCTTCGGCCACCCTGGCCGAAGCGCGGCGGATGCTGGCGGCCCTACGGGCGGCCCAGCCCGTGTTGCACGAGCACCGCATCCCGGGCCCCGAGCCGGGGACGGAGCTCTACCTGCGGGAGAAGCGGCCGGCCGGCCAGACCCGCTGCGGCGGGCGGTTGGTCCTCTTCCTGCATCCCTTCGGGGTCCCGACGGCCAGGGCCTTCGACGTGCCCGGCTACTCCTGGATGGACTTCGTCGCCCGGCGCGGCTTCGACGCCTGGGCGCTGGACTTCCGCGGCTTCGGCCAGTCGTCGCGGCCGGCGGCCATGGCCCGCCCGGCAGAGGAGAACCCGCCCGTGGTCCGGGCCACCGACGGGGTGCGGGACGTGGAGGCCGCGGTGGACTACATCCGCGCGCAGTGCGGCGTCGACCGCGTCGACCTCATCGGCTGGTCCTGGGGGGCCGTCGTGGCGGGGATGTACGCCGCCCAGCACCCCGAGGCGGTGGGCCGCTTGGTCCTCTACGGCGCCATGCACGGCTTCCACCTCCCTTGGATGGCCAAGCAGTTCGAGGATCCGGACAGCCCGGGCCAGCCCAATCCCAAGCTGGGCGCCTACCAGGTGGTGGGGATGCCGGCCCTCAAGGGGCATTGGGACCTGATGATCGGTAAGATGGTGGGCCCGGGCAAGGCGGACGCCCGCAGCGAGCAGGCGTTGGCGGCGGTGACGAAGGTGTTCCTGGAGTCGGACCCGGGCAGCCCCAAGCCGGGCCAGGTCATCCGCCGTCCCCTGGGGCCGCTGGTGGACCTGTACTACATCTGGACCAGCCGGCCCATCTACGACGCCTCGCGGATCCAGGCGCCCACCCTGCTGGTGCGGGGCGACCGGGACGAATTCGCCGACCCCACCTTCATCGACCGGCTGACCGGCGCGGCCCACCGCCGGGAGGTGGTGGTGGGCGACGCCACCCACTGGCTGATCTACGAGCGGAACCGCGGCGCGCTGCTGCGCGCGGTGCAGGCGTTCCTGGAGGAGGGGCGGTAGCCGGCCCGTTCCGGGGGGCGGTGGCGGCGGCAGGGTTGGTGAGGCCCCGCCGCCGCCTCGCCCGCTCCCTACCAGGAAGTCCCCGGGGCGGTCGTTCCGGCGGCGCGGCGGGCTACGTCGCCGTGATCGTCGTGTGCGCCGTCCCCCGGATGTCCCCCTGGTACCAGTTGAGGTAGCGGACGGTGGCGTTCCAGGTGCCGGTCGTCTCCAGGGCGAACAGCAGGTCGTAGCGCTCGCCCGGGGCGACGGTCCACTCCGTGGCCGCCTGCGGTGCCGGCAGCGGGCGTCCATCCGAGGCTATCACCTGGAAGGAGAGGCCGCCGAGGGAGACCTGCTGGATCAGGTAGCCCATGTTGATGAGCCGCAGGAGCACCGTCTGGCCGACACGGGCGCTGATGGCCGCGTCGGGGTCGCCGGCGGCGTCGGGGTCGGCCTTGCCGTTGATGAGGAACCAGTCGGGGTGGTAGTAGCTCCAGTTGACCGACTGGCCGCCCGCGCCGGCGGCGGGGCGAGCAGGCCGGCCGCCGCGAGGGAGGCGGAGCCGAGGAGCCCGAGCTTGACGAAGTGCCGGCGGGAAATGCGGTGTTGCGCCATCGGATGTCCCCCCCCACTTTGGGAGAGCTCGTGCCCGCACGACTCCCTGAAGCAGACTATGCGCAAGGGCGGCAAGTGGTCCATAGCTTGCTCCTGATGGCAATTCGGCCCAGACTGGGCGGGAGTCGGCCCGGAGGCGCCAGAGGCTTTTGAGGCTGTCGGGTAAGATCGCCCATCTGGCCGCGAATGCGGACCACCAGCTATTGCCTTTCGCGCCCCTCCCGCTCTCTCTCCTGGAGGGACGCAGCAATGCTTGTGGAGCGCGAGGCGCGGCCTTGCCGTGCCCTGCTCGCGCCCGCGGAGCGCCAGGGCGCCGGGGCGAAGGAGGGAAATGGTACAATGGCGCGAGGAGGACGTTGGCCGTGGCCGTCGTCTCTCCGAGGACGGCCGATGCTACAAAGCTGATCGGCGGCACCGTCAACTGGGCATTCGTCTTCCGGGGGACGCGGATGACGGCCTTGGTCGGCATGTCCGCCGGCATCCTGTCTGTGCTTGTCCGAAGGTAGTCTGCGGCGCCGCCTTCTAGGCGACGCAAATGGCGGTCACGGTCGGCATCCTGCTCCTGCTGAGGAGGTAGCTCCAGCGATGGGCAAGCCCCGGAAGTGGAAGCGCAAGGGGCCGAAGAGCACGCGGGCGGGATGCCTGTTGTGCAAGCCGCACAAGCGCCAGGGCGTGGACGACCCAACGCTGCAGGAGCGCCGGGCGCGGGAGGCGGAGCGGGCAGCCCGCGAGGAGGGGTTGTGGTGAAGGTCGTAGGGCGCCGCAAGATGCGCGAGGAGGCCGCGCAGTTCGGGTTTGAGCATCTCCAGGGCTTCCTCGCCGCAATGAACCGGTTGCGGGCCGTGGATGTGGTGCGGCCCAAGGGGGTATACCGGTTCAAGTCCCTGGAGGAGGCGAATGCCTGGTGGCAGGAGACGGCGACACCGAGGTTTCGCGGCCGCCGGACCTCGAAGACCTGAAACGGCTGTGCGCCGCGCTCAACGCAGCCGGGGCCAGATACATGGTCATCGGCGGTATGGCGGTCAACTACTACGGGTTGAGTCGGGCGACCGAGGACGTCGACCTTCTGGTCGACGCCTCACCAGAGAACGTCCGCAGGCTGAAGATGGGTCTGAGCGTCCTAGCGGACAATGCCGCCCGTGATGTTGCGGAAACCGACTTGGCGGAGCATGTTGTGGTGCGAGTGGTTGACGAGGTAACGGTCGATCTCATCGCCCGCATCGGAGAAGTCACCTTCGAGAACGCCGAAGCGGTTCAGGTCGTGGTAGATGGAGTTGTCATCCCGGTGGCGTCCCTGCCCACGTTGATCGCCACCAAAGGCGGCTTGAGGGAGAAAGATCGACTAGACCTGCAGTTTCTGCTTAAGGTCCGCAAGCTGCAAGAATGACGGGACAGTTGGAGCTTCCTGGTTCACGACGGGCGAACCCTCGCGGGGCCGCCCGCCGTGCGCGTGGGTGGTACATGAGAGGATGAGCGCCGGAACGGCCCGACAACTACTGGTGGAGATGGACGTGAACATGCCCGCTGGGTGCCCCCGCATATGGGACAGACGCCCCCGAGCGACGGCGGGGAGGGCGGGTATTGCTCCCAGGCCGGCGCCGGGGGTATAATCCGGGCAAAGGCGAGGAGGGGGAAGAGTAGGCGGCGCCGTGCCCGCCCAGAGAGCCGGGGAGAGGTGGGAGCCCGGCCGGGTGGCGCAGCCGAATGGGCCCCGGAGCCGCCGCCCCAAAGGCCCTGGCGAGGCGGGCCGAGTAGGGCCGGCCGGAGCTTCCACCGTTACCGGGAAGAGGGTATCGGCCCCACTGGGGCCCGTACCCGAGCGAGTGAGGCGCGCCGGGCGCTCCTCATTTGGGTGGCACCGCGGAAGGGACCTTTCGCCCCAGGGCGACAGGTCCCTTTTGGTTGTCGGGCCGCCGTCCGGGGTGGCGCCGGCCGCGCCTAAGCGTGGGTGGCACCGCGGAGGTCCTCCGTCCCAGGGCGGGGGACCTCTTTCGTTCCGGCGGTGAGCGCTCCCGGATGCCGTCGCCCTGGCATAGGTGCGGGCGGCTGCCGGGCGCACCGCGACGCCCAGAGGGGGAGGAAGGGTTTGCTCGTCCCTTCGGAAGAGGAGTTCCTGCGGCTGGCGGGAGACCACAACCTGATCCCCGTGTACCGGGAGGTGGTGGCCGACCTGGAGACGCCCATCAGCGCCTTCTGCAAGCTGGCGGCGCAAGCCCCCTGCTACCTGCTGGAGAGCGCCGAGGGGCCGGAGCGGGTGGGCCGGTACTCCTTCCTGGGCTTCGACCCCCTCTGGACGGCGGTGGCCCGGGAAGGGGTCACCACCGTCTCGGGCCGGCTGCGCGGGCGCTTCCACGGCAACCCCCTGCACACCCTGCGCGCCCTGCTCTCCGGCTACAAGGTGGCGCCGGTGCCGGGGCTGCCCCGCTTCTTCGGCGGCGCCGTCGGCTTCTTCGCCTACGATCTGGCGCGGTACCTGGAGCGCCTACCGGCCGGCCCGCCGTCCGACCTGGACCTGCCCGAGGCGGCCTTTGCCGCCTGCGAGACGGTTGTCATCTTCGACCATCTGACGCGGCGGGTGAAGGTGGTGGTGAACGCCGGGGTGGATGGGAACCCGCGCGAAGCCTATCGCCGTGCGGCGCAGAAGGCCGAGGCCGTGGCCGGCCTGCTGCGGCGCCCCCTCACCGCGCCCGCGGGTCCGCCGGCGGCGGTGTGCCCGGCGGGGACGGATTCCCCTGGTGCCGGGGGCGTGCCGCTGCCCGACCGGGAGGGCTTCCTGGCCGCCGTCAGGCGCGCCAAGGAGTACATCCGCGCCGGGGACATCTTCCAGGTGGTTCTCTCGGTGCGCCGGTCCTACCCGCTGCGCGTGCCCCCCTTCCAGTTGTACCGTTCCCTGCGCGCCCTCAACCCTTCGCCCTACATGTTCTACCTCGACTTCGGCGAGCTGCAGTTGGTCGGGTCGTCGCCGGAGATGCTGGTGCGGGTGGAGGACGGGTGGGTGGAGACGCGCCCCATCGCCGGGACGCGGCGCCGCGGTCGGGACGAGGAGGAGGACGCGGCCCTGGCGGCCGAGCTGCTGGCGGACGCCAAGGAGCGCGCCGAGCACGTGATGCTGGTGGACCTGGGCCGGAACGACGTCGGGCGCGTGGCCGTCCCCGGCACGGTGGAGGTGCGCGACCTCATGCGCGTCGAGCGCTACTCCCACGTGATGCACCTGGTCTCGGAGGTGCGGGGGCGGCTGCGCCCGGACCTGGACGCCTTCGACGCCCTGGCCGCCTGCTTCCCGGCCGGCACCCTCACGGGGGCGCCCAAGGTGCGGGCGATGGAGATCATCGCCGAGCTGGAGCCGGTGCGGCGGGGGCCCTACGGCGGCTGCGTCGGTTACTTCGGCTTCTCCGGCAACATGGACACCTGCATCGCCATCCGCACCGTCGTCGCCCGGGGCGGCAGGGCGTACGTGCAGGCGGGGGCGGGGATCGTGGCCGACTCCGACCCGGAGCGGGAGTGGGAGGAGTGTGCCAACAAGGCGCGCGCCCTAGAGCGCGCCCTGGAGTTGGCCGAGGAGGAGGCGGCCGCCCTGCGGCCCTGAGCACGGGGGCCCCGCGGCGCGACGGCACGGGGAGGGACCGCAAGGTGAGGGTGCTGGTCATCGACAATTACGACTCGTTCACGTACAACCTGGTGCAGTACCTGGCGGAGCTGGGGGCGGAGCCGCTGGTGTTCCGCAACGACGCCCTCACGGTGGCCGAGGCAGAGGCGCTGCGGCCGGACCGCATCGTCATCTCCCCGGGACCGGGCCGCCCGGAGGACGCCGGGATCACCGTGGAGGTGATCCGGCGCCTGGGGGCGAAGGTGCCGACCCTGGGGGTGTGCCTCGGCCACCAGGCCATCGGGCTGGCCTTCGGCGGCCGGGTGGTGGGGGCGCCGGAGCTGGTGCACGGCAAGACGTCCCTGGTCTTCCACCGGGGTGGTCCGCTCTACGCGGGGGTGGAGAGCCCCTTCGAGGCGACGCGCTACCACTCCCTGGTCGTGGAGCGGGAGTCGCTGCCGGGGTGCCTCGAGGTGACGGCGGAGACGGCGGACGGCCTGATCATGGGGCTGCGCCACCGCGTCTACCCCCTTGAAGGAGTACAGTTCCATCCCGAGTCGGTGCTGACGCGCTGCGGCAAGCGCCTGCTGGCCAATTTCCTCTACGGGCCGGAGGAGGCGGAGCGGCTGGTCCGGGACGGGACTGGGCGGGAAGCCCGCCCCGGCCGGCCCGCCTGAGCAGGAGGAGGGGACGGGAGTGAAGGAGTTCATCGCCAAGGTCATCGAGGGGCAGCACCTCACGGCCGCCGAGGCGGAGCGGGCCATGGACGTGATCATGGGCGGCGGGGCCACCGACGCCCAGATCGCCGCTTTCCTCACGGCCCTACGGATGAAGGGGGAGACGGCGGAGGAGATCACCGGTTGCGCGCGCGCCATGCGCACCCGCGCCACCCGCATCCCCCACTCCCAGCCGCTGGTAGTGGACACCTGCGGGACGGGGGGCGACGGCACCGGCACCTTCAACATCTCTACCACGGCCGCCTTCGTGGTGGCGGGGGCCGGCCTGCCGGTGGCCAAGCACGGCAACCGCTCCGTCTCCAGCCGCGCCGGCAGCGCCGACGTCCTGGAGGCCCTGGGGGTGAACCTGGACCTCACCCCGGAGCAGGTGGGGCGCTGCCTGGACGAGGTGGGCATCGCCTTCCTGTTCGCGCCCAAGCTGCACCTGTCCATGAAGTATGCCGCCGGGCCGCGGCGGGAGATGGGCGTGCGGACGATCTTCAACGTGCTGGGCCCCCTCACCAACCCCGCCGGCGCCCAGGCCCAGGTGGTGGGGGTGTACGACGCGCGCCTGGTCCCGGTGGTGGCCGGCGCCCTGGCGGCGCTGGGCACCCGCCGCTCGCTGGTCGTCCACGGCGAGGGGGGGGTGGACGAGGTCTCCCTGGCCGGCCCGACCCTGGTGGCCGAGGCGGGGCCGGAGGGCGTCAGGACGTACACCGTGTGCCCCGAGGACCTGGGCTTGGAGCGGGCGCCGCTGGAGGCCATCGCCGGGGGCGACCCGGCGGAGAACGCCGCCATCGCCCTGGCCGTGCTGCGGGGCGAGCGGGGGCCGCGCCGGGACGTGGTCCTGGCCAACGCCGCGGCTGCCCTGGTGGCGGGCGGGCGGGCGCCCGACCTGCGGGCGGGCGTGGCGGTGGCGGCGGAGGCCATCGACAGCGGCCGCGCCCTGGCCAGGCTGGAGGCGCTGCGCGACTTCTCCCGGTCCCTGGCCGGGGCGGAGGCGTCATGAGCGTCCTGGACGAGATCGTGGCGGCCAAGCGGC
>JBBIPI010000065.1:0-8023 GCA_037442985.1 Clostridiales bacterium | reverse complement strand
CGGGAAGCCCCGCGAGGGGCCTCCCGGGCGGGCGGCCTGGCCAGCGGTCAGCGGATCTCACGGGTCCAGGGGGATTTCGCCGCCGGCGCCAACGCCCGCGATCCAGGTCTGGGCATCCACGGGCAGGATCAGGTTGATGGTGCCGTAGTGTCCGGAGATGAGCCCGCTCATCGCGTCGACGAAATCTACGGTGATGTTGGAGTCCGCCGGCGTCGCGCCCAGCCTGGCGGCCAGGGCGGCGTCGACGCCGTTGGTGCGGATCTGCCTCCCGGCGAGCTTGGCCAGGTCGATGGCGGCCACAGCCGTCACCTCCTCTCCAGGCAGAGTAGGAGCCCCGCTTTCGCGGCAGAGGAGAAGTCCGCCGGGACGGGCCTGTCCTCTGAGCCGGCTTTTCTTCAGCAGGCTCCCTCGTACAAGCTATGCGGGCACGTCCGACCGGGTGCAGGTCGGGTGCGCCGGGGGAGGAAAGGGGGCGTGTGCAGCTCACCGTGTCCCGCATACAGGGCATTCCCGGGGGGACGATGCTGTGACTGGCCGCCCGCGGGGGCCCGGGTGCGGCGCGTTGCCGCCTTTCCGCCGGTTGGTATAATGCCGCTAGAAGAGCGCGGACTGGCGTTCCCGGGGGTTGAACGATGCCGCAGCCGCTCGGCGGGGCCGAGATCCGGCACCGGTTTCTAGAGTTTTTCCGCGAGCGCGGGCACCTCGTCCTGCCCAGCTCCTCGCTGGTGCCCAGGGACGACCCGACGCTCCTCTTCACCAACGCCGGGATGGTCCAGTTCAAGGACGTCTTCACCGGCCGCGCGCCGGCGCCCCATCCCCGCGCGGCGACGGTCCAGAAGTGCATGCGCGCCGGCGGCAAGCACAACGACCTGGAGAACGTCGGCAAGACGGCCCGCCACCACACCTTCTTCGAGATGCTGGGCAACTTCTCGTTCGGCGACTACTTCAAGCGCGAGGCCATCGCCTACGCCTGGGAGTTCCTCACCGAGGTCCTGGGCCTGCCGCGGGAGCGGCTGTGGGCGACGGTGTTCCGGGACGACGACGAGGCGGCCGCCCTCTGGCAGGAGGTGGCCGGCCTGCCCGCGGCGCGCATCGTGCGCCTCGGGGAGAAGGACAACTTCTGGGCCATGGGGGACACCGGCCCCTGCGGCCCCTGCAGCGAGGTGGTCATCGACCGGGGCGAGGAGTTCCGCTGCGATGCCCCCGTCTGCGCCCTGGACGCCTGCGGCTGCGACCGCTGGTTGGAGCTCTGGAACCTGGTGTTCATGCAGTACGAGCGGCACGCCGACGGCAGGATGACGCCCCTGCCCCGCCCCAGCATCGACACGGGCATGGGGCTGGAGCGCATCGCCTCGGTGCTCCAGGGCGTGGCCAGCAACTTCGACACCGACCTCTTCCGGCCGTATATCGCGGCGGTGGAGGAGCTGACGGGACGGCGCTACGAGCCCGGTCCGGCCGGCTTCCCCTTCCGCGTCCTCGCCGACCACGCGCGCGCCTGCACCTTCCTGGTCGCCGACGGGGTCCTGCCGTCCAACGAGGGGCGCGGCTACGTGCTGCGCCGCATCCTGCGGCGGGCGGTGCGTTTCGGTAAGGTGCTCGGCCTGGAGGAGCCCTTCCTGCACCGCCTGGTGCCCGTGGTGGGCGAGGTGATGGGCGCCGCCTACCCCGAGGTGGTGGAGCGCCGCGCTTTCGTCGAGCGGGTGATCCGCGGGGAGGAGGAGCGCTTCCACCAGACGCTGGAGCAGGGCCTGCGGCTCCTGGACGAGCTGCTGGCCCGGGCGCGCGCCGCGGGGCGCCGGACCATCGCGGGCGGCGAGGTTTTCCTCCTGTACGACACCTACGGCCTGCCGGTGGACCTGGTCCAGGACGTGGCCGAGGAACAGGGGTTCGCCCTGGACCGGGAGGGGTTCGAGGCGGCGCTGGCGGAGCAGCGCGCGCGGGCCCGGGCCGATCGGCAGGAGAAGCTGGAGGCGGCGCTGCGCGGGAGCGCCCGCGACCTGGCCGACCTGCCGCCCACCCGCTTCGTCGGCTACGACCACCTGACCTGGCCGGCGCGGGTGCTGGCCGTGTACCGGGACGGAGAGCGCGTGGCGGAGGCGGCTGACGGCGCGGAGGTGCGCGTGGTCCTGGACGAGACCCCCTTCTACGCCGAGGCCGGCGGCCAGGTGGCCGACGCCGGGTGGCTCGTGGCGCCCGGGTTGCGGGCGCGCGTGGAGGATGTGCGCGGCGCCGGCGAGGGGGTCTACGTCCACGTCGCCCGGGTCGAAGAGGGCGTCCTGCGCGCCGGGCAAGAGGTGGAGGCGCGGGTGGATCCGGAGCGGCGCCTGGCCACGGCCCGCAACCACAGCGCCACGCACCTGCTCCACCGGGCGCTCAAGGTGGTGCTGGGGGAGCACGTCAACCAGGCCGGCTCCCTGGTGGCGCCCGACCGCCTGCGCTTCGACTTCACCCACTTCGGAGCGCTGGCCCCCGAGGAGCTGCGCCGGGTGGAGGAGCTGGTCAACGACCGCGTGCTGGCCGGCCTGCCTGTGGAGGCGTTCGAGACGGGGCTGAGCGAAGCCCGCCGCCTGGGGGCCGTGGCCCTCTTCGGCGAGAAGTACGGGGAACGGGTCCGGGTGGTGCGCATGGGCGACTTCAGCCTGGAGCTATGCGGCGGCACGCACCTGCGGAACACCGCCCAGGTCGGCCTGTTCAAGATCGTCGCCGAGGAGGGCGTGGCGGCGGGGGTGCGGCGCGTCGAGGCCGTGACCGGCGCGGCAGCCCTCGCCTACGTGAACCGGCAGGTGGAGGCCCTGGCCAGGGCGGCAGAGCTGCTGCGCAGCCGCCCCGAGGAGGTCCCGGGACGGGTAGAGGAGGCGCTGGCGCGGTTGCGCGAGCGCGAGCGCGAGCTCGCGCGCTTGCAGGCCCAACTGGCCCGCCGGCAGGGCGAGGAGCTGGCCGCCCTCGCCCAGGACGTGGGCGGGGTGCGGGTGGTGGCCGCCGAGGCGGCGGTGGGGGACGGCGAGGCGCTGCGCCGCCTGGGCGACGCGGTGCGCGACCGGCTCGGGTCGGGCATCGTGCTCCTGGGCGCGCCGGTCAACGGCAAGGTCCTCTTCCTGGCCATGGTCACCAGCGACCTGGTGGCCAGAGGCTTCCACGCGGGCAAGATCGTGGCCGAGATGGCCCGCGTCGCCGGCGGGGGCGGTGGCGGCCGGCCGGAGATGGCCCAGGCCGGCGGCCGCGACGCCGCCCGCCTGCGCGAGGCGCTGGCGGCCGGCGTGGAGGCGGTGCGGCGCCGGAGCGCGTAAGGCGGCATAGCCGCGCCGCCGTGGTACAATCCTAGCCGAGGAGCCCGGCGGCGTGGAGGTGCGGCCGGTGATCCCCTTGCGCGACAACATCCCCTCGCGCCGCTTCCCCGTCGTAAGCCTCGCCCTGGTCGCCGTCAACGTCCTGGTCTTCCTGTACGAGGCCTTCTTCCTCACCCAGGCGGAGCGCGAAGCCCTGATCTACACGTACGGGATGATCCCCGCCGAGGTGCTGGGGGTGCTGCCGGTATTCTCCGCCGGCACGTGGGATCGCCTGCAGCCCTTGCTCACCGCCATGTTCCTGCACGGCGGCTGGCTGCACCTCCTAGGGAACATGCTCTTCCTCTGGGTCTTCGCTGACAACGTGGAGGACCTGATCGGGCCCTTCCGCTTCTTGATCCTCTACCTGGCGGCGGGGGCGGCCGGGAACCTGGCCCACGCCCTGGCCAACCCGGACTCGCCCGTGCCCGCCATCGGCGCCAGCGGGGCCGTGGCCGGCGTCCTGGGCGCGTACCTGCTCAACTTCCCGCGGGCGCGCATCCTGGCGCTCGTCCCCCTGGGCATCTTCCTCACCACCGCCGAGGTCCCGGCCATCTTCTTCCTGCTCGTCTGGTTCGGCGTCCAGCTCCTCAACGGAGTGGCCACCCTCGGCGTGCCCGCGGCCACGGGGGTCGCCTGGTGGGCGCACATCGGCGGCTTCGTGGCCGGGGCGCTGCTCGTCGTGCTGCTGCGCGAGCGGCGGGTGCTGCGGTGACCCGCGTCCTCGGCCTCGACCCGGGGGAGCGCACCGTGGGCGTGGCGGTGAGCGACGAACTGGGCCTGACGGCGCAGCCGGTGGGCGAGCTGAGGCGGCGGACGCCCGAGGCGGACGCCGCGGCGGTGCGGCGGCTGGTGGAGCGGTACGGGGCAGAGGTGGTGGTCGTGGGCCTGCCGCGGCGGCTGGACGGCACCCTGGGGCCGGAGGCCGAGAAGGCCCGGGCCTGGGCGGCCGAGCTGGAGCGCCGCCTGGGCCTGCCGGTGCGCCTGTGGGACGAGCGCCTGAGCACCAAGGAGGCCGAACGGCTGCTGGTCGCCGCCGACGTCAGCCGCCGCCGGCGGCGCCGCAGGCTGCACCGGGTGGCGGCGGCCCTCATCCTCCAGAGCTACCTGGACGGCGGGCGGGAGGAGCGCGTCCCCTAGCCAGCGCGCGGGGGCGTGAACTAAAATAGCGTCACTGACCAAGAGGAAACGGGGTGGCTGGGGTGGCGGAGCGGCACAGGGAAGGCGAGTACGTGGTCCTGACGGACGAGGAGGGCCGGTCGCACGAGTTCGAGGTCCTGGAAGTGCTGAACGTGGACGGCAAGGACTACGCGATCCTGGCGGAGCCGGGCGAGGAGGACGAGGCTTTCGCCCTGCGCATCGACACGGACGAGAACGGCGACGAGGTCCTGGTGGAGATCGAGGACGACGAGGAGTGGGACAAGGTGGCCGCCGCCTGGGAGGAGGCCCAGGAGGAGGCGGAGGAGGACTGGGACGAGGAGGAAGAGGAGGACGACGACGAGGACGAGGACTGGGAGGATGACTACGACGAGGACGATGAGGAAGAAGACGACGATCGCTGACGCACCCCGGACGTGATGCCCGCCCCGGTGAGCCGTCAGGCGGCTTTCCGCGCCGCCGCGACCCTGGCGGTAGCGGCGCTGCTCCTGGCGGTGGCCGTCAGCGTTTACGTCTGGGCTTTCTGGCCGGCGCTGCCGGGCAGCACGCGCCTGGTCGAGGTGGTCGTCCCCCAGGGCGCCACGACGGCCGGCATCGCGGCGCTCTTGGAGGAAGAGGGCGTCATCCGCAGCCCCCTGGCCTTTCGCCTGCTGGTCCGCCTGCGGGGCAGCGACGGCCGGCTCCAGGCCGGGACCTACCGGCTGGGCCCCGGCATGGCGCCCTCGGCCATCGCCGCCAAGCTGGAGCGCGGGGAAGTGGTCACCCGCGCCTTCACCATCCCTGAGGGCTTGAGCGCCGAGGAGATCGCCCGCCTGCTGGCTTCCCGGGGCTTCGGCAGCGAGGCGGAGCTGCTCCGCGCCTTCAGCGACCCGGAGCCCGTGGCCGACCTGCTGCCCGCCGACCGCTCCGCCCTGCGCTATCCCCTGGAGGGCTACCTCTTCCCCGACACCTACCGCGTGGCCGCGGGCACGCCGGCGCGCGCCCTGGCGGCGGCGATGGTGGACCGCTTCCGCCAGGCCTGGACGCCCGACCTGGAGGCGCGGGCGCGCGAGCTGGGCCTCACGGTACACGAGGTCGTCACGCTGGCGTCGATCGTCGAGGAGGAGGCCCAGCTAGCCGAGGAGCGCCCGCTCATCGCCGGCGTGTACCTGAACCGGCTGCGGCGGGGGATGCCCCTCCAGGCCGACCCCACCGTCCAGTACGCCCTCCGCAAGTTCGGCCAGCGGGTGCTCCTGGCCGACCTGCAGGTCGACTCGCCCTACAACACCTACCGCCGGACCGGCCTGCCCCCCGGCCCCATCGCCTCGCCGGGCCTGGACTCCCTCCGGGCGGTGCTCCACCCGGCCGACGTCCCCTACCTGTTCTTCGTGGCCCGGCCCGACGGGAGCCACGCCTTCGCCGTCACCCTGGACGAGCACAACGCCAACGTGGCCCGCTACGCGCGGCCCTGAACGCGGCGCCGCGGGCCGGTCGCAGCCCGGCGGCGGTGCGCGCTGGAGCGCGTCGCCCCCCGGCACCAGCGGCGCCGGCGCGGCGTATGCTGCAAGGGTGGCTCACGCCCGCCCACCGGGACGCGCACGTTCGGCGGGGGGAATCCATAACGATAGAAGCGCCAAGGAGGCTCTGCCCATGGAAGTCGGCCTGCTGGCGGCGCTGGCCGCCGTGGCGGCGCGGGCACTGTCCCTGCTGCACGGCTATCTCAGCAACAACTCGGCCTTCCCCCAACCGCTCGACCCCGAGGAGGAGGCCCGCTGCCTCGAGCGCATGCGCGCGGGCGACGAGGAGGCCCGCAACCGGCTCATCGAGCATAACCTGCGGCTGGTGGCCCACATCGTCAAGAAGTTCAGCGTCCCCGGCGAGGACGTGGAGGACCTGATCTCCGTCGGCACCATCGGCCTCATCAAGGGGGTGGAGACCTTCGACCCCGGGAAGAGCACCCGCCTGGCCACCTACGCCGCCCGTTGCATCGAGAACGAGATCCTGATGTACCTGCGGGCCAACCGCAGGACGCGCCTGGAGGTGTCGCTCCAGGAGCCCATCGGCGCCGACCGGGAGGGGAACGAGATCACCCTCATGGACGTGCTCCAGGACGAGGGCGACCCGGTGCCCGACCTGGTGGGCCAGCGCTTCCAGGCCCGCCACCTGCTGCAGGTCCTCAAGCGCCTGGGACGGAGGGAGCGCCGCGTCCTCGCCCTCCGCTTCGGCCTCTGCCAGCAGGAGCCGCGCACCCAGCGGGAGGTGGCCCAGGCGCTGGGGATCTCCCGCTCCTACGTCTCCCGCATCGAGAAGAAGGCGGTGCGCAAGCTGAACCAGCACCTCTCCGCCCTCGAGCCGTGACGGGCGGGCCGCACCCCGTCGCAGCCCCTGTGATACCATCTTGGCACACAGGCGAGTGAGCGGGGGCAGCGGTTGACCGTGGGCCTGAGGCACCTCCTCGTCCCGGACCTCTACCTGACGTCCGTCCTGGAGCTCGACCCCGCGCTGCTGCGCGGCCACGGGATCCGCGGCGTCATCCTGGATCTGGACAACACCCTCGTCCGCTGGAACCACCCCCAGCCGGGCGACGACCTGCGCGGGTGGCTGGAGCGGCTGGGCGCCGCCGGGGTGCGGGCTTGCATCGTGTCGAACAACGGCCAGGAGCGGGTCGACTCCTTCGCCCGCACCCTGGGGGTGCCCGCCATCGCCAGGGCCGGCAAGCCGCGGCGCGGCGCCTACCGGCGGGCCATGGCCCTCATGGGCACGGTGTCCCCCGAGACGGCGGTGGTGGGCGACCAGATCTTCACCGACATCCTGGGCGGGAAGCGGCTGGGGCTCTTCACCGTGCTGGTGGCGCCCATCTCGCGGCGGGAGTTCGTGGGCACGCGGCTGGTGCGCCTCGTCGAGGGCGCCTGGCTGGCCTACCTGCGCCGGCGCGGCCTGCTCCGGCGTCCGGGAGGGGAGTGAGCCCCACGCCGGGCGGGGGCGGCGCCGCTCGGGGCGCGGGGGCTCGCGGGCCTACGGGCAGGGAAAAGGAGGGGGCCGGCGAACAAATCGTGGAACAGCCGCTTGCCGGCTGCGGGATGGGGGAGGCCTTGATCGACGCGCGCACCCGGCTCGTCTGCCTGCTCGGGCACCCGGTGGCCCATTCCCTCTCGCCGACGCTCCACAACGCCGGGTTCCGGGAGGCCGGCCACAACGCCTGTTACCTGGCCTTCGACGTGCAGCCGCCGCGCCTGGCGGCGGCCCTGCAGGGCCTCAAGGCCCTCGGCTTCCTGGGGGCGAACGTCACCGTCCCCCACAAGGAGCGGGTGCTCGCCCTCCTGGACCTGGTCGACCCGGTGGCGCGGGCGGCCGGTGCCGTCAACACCGTGGCCTGGGACGGCGAGCGCCTGGCCGGCTATAACACCGACGGGGACGGTTTCCTGGCCTCCCTGGCCGAGGCGGGGTTCGACCCGCGCGGCCGCAACGCGCTCCTCTTCGGCGCCGGCGGCGCGGCCCGCGGCGTCGGCCTCGCCCTGCTGCGGGCCGGGGTGCGCCGTCTCTGGCTGGCAAACCGGACGGCG
>JBBIPI010000064.1:0-8055 GCA_037442985.1 Clostridiales bacterium | reverse complement strand
TGATCAGGTTGGGTTCGGTGATCTGCGGGTTGGCCCGGATGAGCGCGTCCAGGGACACCCCGAACCGCCGCGCGATCATGAACATGGTGTCGCCCGGCTGCACGGTGTAGATGAACCCTCCGGGGCACGGCGGCGGGGGCGGCAGCGCCTGGGCGGTGGAAGCCCCCGGCGTCCCGCCCGTGTGCGCCTGGTCCCGAACGGCCTGCCCCTCCTCGTTTGGCACGCTCGCCTGCGTCATGACGATCACGCCTCCCCATGGCCGGCGGGCGGCGGACACCGCCCCGCGCCTCTTCGACACCATCCTATGGGGACACGGTCTGACGGGTGAACGACGGGATCAGGTTCCACGGCGGACAGCTCGGGATGAGGCGTAACATCGCTGCCGCGTGACTCAGCTAATCCCCGGCCTCCCTGGCCTCGACGCGCGCCAGCCCGACCAGGGTGTCGCCCGGCTCCAACCGCATGAGGATGAAACCCTGAGCGTCCCGCCCCACGCGGGAGATCCCGTCCGCCGGCTGGCGGATCGCCACCCCCTGGGCGGTGATGAGCATCACCTCGTCCCCGTCCCGGACCACGCGGGCGGCCACCACTGGTCCGTTCTTGCCAGTCACCCGCGCGGTCAGGATCCCCTTGCCGCCCCGACCCTGCAGCCGGTACTCCGTGAGGGGCGTGCGCTTGCCGAAGCCGCGCTCTGTCACTACCAGTAGGTCCAGCCCCGCGTCCTCCTCGGCCGGGAAGGCGGTCATGGCTACCACCGCGTCACCTTGACCGAGGCTGATCCCCCGCACCCCGGCCGCCCCCCTGCCCATGGGGCGCACCTCGTCCTCCGCGAAGCGGATGGCGAGCCCCTGCCGCGTCACCAGCATCACGTGGCACCGCCCGTCGGTGAGCCGCACGCCGATCAGCTCGTCCCCGGGGTCGAGTTCCAGGGCGATCAGCCCGCTGCGCCGCACGTTGGCAAACTCGGCCAACGGCGTCTTCTTCACCGTTCCCCCGCGGGTGGCCATGAACAGGTAGGGGGGGGCGCCGGCGCCGGCGTCGGCCGCGACCTCCAGATCCGGGATGGGGATGACGGCGGTCACCTTCTCGCCCTGGGCCACCGGGACCAGATTCACCAGCGCCGTGCCCCGGGCCGTGCGGCCGGCCTCCGGCAGCTCGTGCACCTTAAGGCGGTACACGCGGCCCCGGTTGGTGAAGAAGTAGACCCAATCGTGGGTCGAGGCGACGAAGATCTCCTCCACGAAGTCCTCCTGCCGGGTGGAGGCCGCCTGGACGCCGCGGCCGCCCCGGTGCTGGCTGCGGTACGCGTCCAAGGGGAGGCGCTTGACGTAACCCTGGTGCGTGAGGGTGACGACGACGTCCTCGCGCGCGATCAAGTCCTCCTCACCGAAGTCGGCGGCGGGCGCGGCGATCTGGGTCCGCCGGGCATCGCCGAAGCGATCGCGGAGCTCCAGCAGTTCCTTCTTGATCACCGCCAGCAGCATCCGTTCGCTGGCCAGCACCGCCCGCAGGTACTCGATGGTCTTCTGGAGCTCCTCGCGCTCCTCGCGCACCTTCTCGCGCTCCAGCCCGGTCAGGCGCTGGAGCCGCATGTCCAGGATGGCCTGGGCCTGCCGCTCCGTGAGGCGGAAGCGCTCCTGCAGGCCCGCGCGCGCCTCCTCGACGGTGCGCGCCGCGCGGATGAGGGCGATCACCTCGTCGATTTCGTCCAGCGCCACCAGCAGGCCGTCCAGGATGTGGGCCCGCTCCTCGGCCCGGGCCAGCTCGAAGCGCGTGCGGCGCGTGACGACCTCCTTCTGGTGCTGGAGGTAGTGCCAGACCATCTGCCGCAGGTTCAGCACCCGCGGCTGGCCGTCGACCAGGGCGAGCATGATGACGCCGTAGTTCACCTGCAGCTGGGTGTTCTTGTAGAGGCGGTTGAGGATCACCCGGGCGTCGGCGCCACGGGCCAGCTCGACCACGATCCGCATACCCGTGCGGTCCGTCTCGTCGCGCAGGTCGCTGATCCCTTCGACCTTCTTCTCCCGCACCAGTTCGGCGATGCGCTCGATCAGCCGCGCCTTGTTCACCTCGTAGGGCAGTTCCGTGATCACGATGCGCTGGCGGCCGCCCTTGGCCTCCTCCACCTCGGCCCGGGCGCGCAGGGTGAGGATGCCGCGGCCCGTCTCGTAGGCCTTCACGATCCCCTCCCGCCCCAGGATCAGGCCCCCGGTCGGGAAGTCCGGCCCCTTGATGTACTTCATCAGGCCTCGCGGGGTCAGCTCGGGGTTCTCGAGGAGGGCCACGGCGGCGTCGATCGCCTCGCGCAGGTTGTGGGGCGGGATGTTGGTGGCCATCCCCACGGCGATCCCCGACGACCCGTTGACGAGGAGGTTGGGGAAGCGGGCGGGCAGGACGGTCGGCTCTCGGGCCGTGCCGTCGAAGTTGGGGACGAAGTCGACGGTGTCCTTGTCCAGGTCCCGGAGCAGCTCCATGGCCAGGCGGGATAGACGCGCCTCGGTGTAACGCATGGCGGCCGGCGGGTCGCCGTCCACGCTGCCCATGTTGCCGTGCCCGTCGACCAGCGGGTAGCGCAGGGAGAAGTCCTGGGCCATACGGACCAGCGCGTCGTACACGGCCGCGTCGCCGTGGGGATGGTAGTTGGCGAGCACCTCCCCCACCGTCTTGGCCGACTTGCGGTAGGGCCGGTCGGGCGTGTTGCCCACCTGGCTCATGGCGTAAAGGATGCGGCGCTGCACCGGCTTGAGGCCGTCGCGCACATCCGGGAGCGCGCGGCTCACGATCACGCTCATGGCGTAGTCGAGGTAGGACTGCTTCATCTCCTCCGCGATGTCGCGGGGCGCGACGCGCGTTTCCGACGTGGCCAGTGACGCTCACCTCTCCTGCGGCGGACGACTAGCCGATGGTGTCCAGGTTGCGCACCTCGCGGGCGTGCGCCTGGATGAACTCCCGCCGCGGCTCCACCTGCTCTCCCATCAGGATGCTGAACAGCCGGTCCGCCTCCAGGGCGTCCTCCACGGTCACCTGGAGCAGCGTGCGGCTGGCAGGGTTCATAGTCGTGTCCCAGAGCTGCTGGGCGTCCATCTCGCCCAGGCCCTTGTACCGCTGGATCTCCACCAGGTCGGAGTCTACCTCGCCCCCGGGCCGGATGGCTCCCAGTTCGCCCAGGATGCGGTCGCGCTCCTCGTCGGAGTAGGCGTAGCGCACCTGGCCCTTGCCCTTCCCCTTCTTGAGTTCCAGCCGGTAGAGCGGCGGCTGGGCGATGTAGACGTACCCGGCCTCCAACAACGGCCGCATGTGGCGGAAGAAGAACGTCAGCAGCAGGGTGCGGATGTGGCTCCCGTCCACGTCGGCATCGGTCATGACGATCACCTTGTGATAACGCGCCTTAGACAGGTCGAAGTCGTCGCCGATGCCCGTTCCCAGCGCCGTGATGATGGAGCGGATCTCCTCGTGGCCGAACACCTTGTCCAGGCGGGCCTTCTCCACGTTGAGGATCTTCCCGCGCAGGGGCAGGATGGCCTGGGTGCGCCGGTCGCGCCCCTGCTTGGCGGAACCGCCGGCGGAGTCACCCTCCACGATGAAGAGCTCGGCCTCGGCCGGGTCCCGGACCGAACAGTCGGTGAGCTTACCCGGCAAGGCCGTGACCTCCAGGGCACCCTTGCGGCGCGTCAGCTCCCGCGCCTTGCGGGCCGCCTCCCGAGCGCGCGCCGCCGTCAGGGCCTTCTCCACGATGGCCCGCGCCACGGGCGGGTTCTCCTCCAGGAAAGTGGCCAGGCCCTCGGCCGTGGCCGCCTCCACGATTCCCCGTACCTCGCTGTTGCCCAGCTTCGTCTTCGTCTGCCCCTCGAACTGGGGCTCGACCAGCTTCACGGAAAGGATGGCGGTTAGACCCTCGCGGATGTCCTCGCCGGCCAGGGCCTCCTGACCGTTCTTGAGGAAGCCGTACTTGCGGGCGTAGTCGTTGATCACCCGCGTGAGGGCCGCTTTGAACCCTGTCTCGTGCGTGCCGCCCTCCTGGGTCCGGATGTTGTTGGCGAAGGAGAAGAGGCTCTCGGTGTAGGTGTCGGTGTACTGGAGGGCGGCCTCGAGGGTCAGCCCGTCCCGCTCGACGGCGAAGGCGATGGGCCGCGGGTGGAGGGGTGTCTTGTTGCGGTTCAGGTATTCCACGAACGAGGCCAGCCCGCCTTGGAAGAGGAAGTAGCTGCGCTCGCCCGTGCGCTCGTCCCTGAGGGTGATGGCCAGTCCCCGGTTGAGGAAGGCGAGCTCGCGCAGCCGCTGGGCCAGGATCTCGTACTTGAAGTCGGTGTCGGGGAAGATCTCGGGATCGGGCTTGAACGTGATGACCGTTCCGGTGTCGCGCGCCGCGCCGACGCGCTCGACCTCCGTGACCGGCTTCCCGCGCGCATAGCGCTGGCGAAAGACGCCACCCTCCCGTTTCACCTCGGCGACCAGCCACTCGGACAGGGCGTTGACGACGGAGACGCCCACGCCGTGCAGGCCTCCGCTCACCTTGTACCCCTTGCCGTCGAACTTGCCCCCGGCGTGCAGCATGGTCAGGGCCACTTCCAAGGCCGAGCGGCCCACTTGGGGGTGGGTGCCGACGGGGATGCCGCGGCCGTTGTCGGCCACCGTCACGCTGCCGTCGGCATTGATCGCCACGTCGATGGCGGTGCAGAACCCCGCGAGGGCTTCGTCGACGCTGTTGTCCACCACCTCGTAGACGAGATGGTGGAGGCCCCGGACGTCGGTGCTGCCGATGTACATGCCGGGGCGACGCCGAACCGCCTCCAGTCCCTCGAGGATCTGGATCTGGGCCTCATCGTATGCGCCTATTCTATCGGAAGCCATTGCGCGCACCGTCCGGCAAGTAAGCTACCAAACTAAAAATTGTAGCTGAAAAGAGGGAAATCAGCAAAATGCCCGCCTCCTGCCGGCCACCCTGAACGCGCCGGGCCGACGGCGCAGGCGGGGCGTCAGGCCAGGGTGTTCGCCGCGGACCTCCCAGTGGATGTCAACGACGAGGCGCTCGCCCAGCTGTTGGTTGACCTTCTGCAACACGTCCTCCTTGAGGAGGGCCAGCTGGGTCGCCCAGCCGGAGCTGGCGACGCGCACGTGGAGCGTGCCGTGACGGAAGCGTACGGCGCGGGCGTGCCGCGCCACCTCGCGGCCCACGGCCCGAGGCCACGACGCAAGCACTCGCTCCTCCGTGAGCCGCGCGGACAGGCCAAGCCGGGCGGCAAGGCGCTCCAGCGCGCTGGCGATGGGAACGGGATCTCCTGGCGGGCGCCTAGGCACTGACGATCTCCCCCTTCCTGACGTGGAAGAATTCTGCCTTCCGGGCCGTGATCTCCTTCAGGCTCCCGGGGTCCGAGCAGGTGAGCAGGACCTGCCCCTCCCCCGCTACCCGCTCGGCCAGGCGTTGGCGGCGCACGGCGTCCAGTTCCGAGAACACGTCGTCCAGCAGGAGAAGGGGCCGCATCTGGAGATAGGAGAGCATCATCCTGCCAGCGGCGAGCTTCAGGGCCAGGGCGAGGCAGCGGCGTTGGCCCTGGGAGGCGAAGGTGCGCGCCTCGAGGCCGCCGAGCGTCAGGAGAAGGTCGTCGCGGTGCGGCCCGACGAGGGTGTGACCGCGCTCCCTCTCCAGCGGCCGCACGGCGGCCAGGAGCCGTTCCAGCCAGGCGGAGGTCGCCCCGGGATCCGGCGGGGCTTCGGCGGCCGCGGCGGGGGCATAGGCTAGGCCGACGTCCTCGTCCCCGCTCAGGGCCCGGTACTCGTCCCGGAGGAGCGGGCGGAGGCCCTCGATCAGCCGCAGGCGGGAGGCGAGGAGCGCCGCGCCGTGGAGGACGAGCTGCTCGTCCCACACGGGCAGCAGGGCATCGCTGGTCCTGCCGAGGCGGGCGTCGCGCAGGGTGGCGTTGCGCTGCTGGAGCACGTCCCGGTACCGGTCGAGGTGGTAAGCGTAGGAGGGCTCCAACTGGCAGAGGAGGTGGTCGAGGAAGGAGCGGCGGCGGGCGGGACTGCCGCTGATGAGCACCAGGTCGTCTGGGGCGAAAAACACGACGGGCAGCAGGCCTGCCAGGGCGGAGAGCGCGGGCGAGGGGTGGCCGTTGACGCGGACGGTCTTGCCGCGCTCGCGGTCATAGGCGACCTCGACCAGGGCGTCGGCGTGACTGCGCAGGGCGAGGCCGCGCAGGTGGTAGCCGGGAGAGCCGAAGCGCACGAGTTCCTCCTCCCGGAGGGCGCGGGGCGAGCGGCCGACGGCAAGGACGTGGACCGCCTCGAGGAGGTTGGTCTTCCCCGCCCCGTTAGCACCGAAGAAGACGGAGAGGCCGGGAGGGAGGTCGAGGGAGAGCGCTTGATAGGTGCGGAAGTTATGAACCTGCAACTTCTTGAGCAAGGCGGTCACCCGCGCTCGTCAGGGGAGGCGGCCCGCTGGACCAGGTACTCGCCGGCGCCGGCGACGGCGACGCGGTCGCCCGGGCGCAGTTTGCGGCCGCGCCGGGTCTCGAGGGTACCGTTGACGGTCACGCTCCCGGAGGTGATGAGGCGCTTGGCCTCTCCCCCCGTGCGCGCCACGCCGGCGAACTTCAGGAAGGCGCCGAGGGTGATGCACGCGGTGCGGATGGGCACGGCGCGCATGCCTATCAGGCCTCGGGTGGCCGCATGGGCATAACCACGTAGAGGTAGCCGTCGTCGCCGGGCGAGGTCAGGCGGGCGGCGGTGAGGGGCCCGCTGAGTTCGAGGAGGGCCTCGGGGCCCTGGCAGGAACGCAGGCCGTCCAGGAGGAGCGGCGCGTTGAAGATGATGGTGAGGGCGTCTCCCTCGACGCGCGCCGGGATGGCCTCCCGCGCGCGCCCCACCGAGGCGGAGCTGGCCGTCACGACCAGCGTCCAGTCAGCGGGGGTGAGGGTGATCGGATACGCTTTCTGCGAAGGGTCGGCCAAGAGGGAGACCCGCTCGCAGGCGTCGACGAGTTGCTGGCGGTCGGCGCGGATGCGGGTGCGGTAGTCCTTGGGGACGAGGTCGAGGACCGAGGGAAAGGAGCCGTCGAGCACCCGACTGAGGATCTGGACGTCGCCCAGGTCGACGAGGACGAGGTTGCGGGTGGCGCGGAGGCGGGCGGTGCCCTCTTCCCCCAAGAAGCGGAGGATCTCGGCGAGGTTGCGGCGGGGCACGATGACGCTCAGCTCAGGAGCGGGGGCGAGGTTCTCATCGCGGACGCGGCGGTAGGCGATGCGGAAGCCGTCGGTGCTGAGGGCGCGCAGTTCGCCGGCGGCCAGGGTCAGGTGGACGCCGGTGAGGATGGGACGGGCCTCGTCCTCGGCGGCGGCGAAGATGGTGGCCTGGATGGCGCGGCGGAGGGCGGCGACGGGCAACGCGGCGGCGATACCGTCCTCGGCGGGCGGGAGCCCGGGAAAATTGGCCGCCGGTTGGGCGTTGATGATGAACTCGGAGGTGGCGGACACGAGGGTGGCGGTGCTGCCCGTGGGATCTACCTCTATGGTGACGGCGCCGGCGGGCAGGCGGCGGACGATCTCGAGAAAGTGCCGGGCCGGGAGGAGGACGGCCCCCGGCGACGCCACCTCGGCAGGCGCCCGGGCGGTGATGGCCAGTTCGAGGTCGGTGGCTTGTACGGTGATAGAGGAGTCTTCAGCGGTGAGAAGCAGGCTGCCGAGGGCGGGTAGCGTGGTGCGGGTTGGGACTGCGCGGGCCGCGGCCTGGACGATAGGAGCGAGGACGGCTTGGTCCACATGTACGCGCATGCCTACCACCACCATCTTTAGGTTTATCCGATTTAGTCGTGGTAGGGGAAGGGGTGTGGAAGGTGGGGAAAGGAAGGTGGGGCGGGGAAACAGGCTGGGGATGGGCGGTGGGTAGGTTGGGGACGAGGTGTGGAAGAATGTTGAGAAGTGGTGAAGAAGGGCGCAAGGGCACGGGGATTCCACAGGTTGTTCAACCCAGGAGGCGGCGGCGGAGTTCGTTGACGGTGTTGGCGAGGTTCGGGTCGCGGGCGAGGTCGGCGGCGATCTTCTCGTAGGCGTGCATGACGGT
>JBBIPI010000063.1:0-8155 GCA_037442985.1 Clostridiales bacterium | reverse complement strand
CGCCGGGCCTGACCTCCATCGTCGTCATCGCCCACAACCGCTTCCCGCTCACCTACCAGTGCGTCGAGAGCGTGCTGGCCCACACGCGCCCGCCCCACGAGCTGATCCTGGTGGACAACGGGTCGTGGGACATGACGGGCCGGTACTTCGCCGACCTGGCGCGCCGGCACCCCCACGTCCGAGTCATCCGCAAGGACCGGAATTACGGGGTGTACGCCCGCACCTTCGGGATGGAGGCGGCGCGCGGCGAGTTCATCTGCTGGCTGGACAACGACGTCGAGGTGGGCGAGGGGTGGCTGGAGCCGCTGCTGGCGGCGCTGGCCGACCCCTCCGTCGGCGGGGCCGGTCCCGAGGGGGTGGCCCTGGCGCCCGACTGGCAGCACCGCTTCCACACCCAGCTCCTGCCGCCGGAGGTGGCCGCCGGGCGCGGGGTGGACATCATCGTCGGCTTCTGCTTCCTCTTCCGGAACCTGACGCACTTCATCGGCTACCCGGACCCCCGCTTCCATCCGTTCTGGAACGAGGACGCCGACTACTCCCTCCGCATCAAGCTCCTGGGCTACCGCCTGGTGGTGGTGCCGACCAACGTCGTGCACCGCCGGCACGGCACGGGGCTGCACCTCCTCGCCGACCGGGAGGCCCACATCGCCCGCATGAACGAGGAGCTGATCGCCAAGTGGGAGCCGCTGAAGGAGCGGGTGCTGGAGTGCTACCGCTGCGCGTCGGCCTGATCACCACCTGGAACGCCCGCTGCGGGGTCGCCGAGTACAGCCGGGCGCTGGTGGGGGCGCTGCGGGCGCGGGGCCATACCGTGGTCGTCCTGGCCAACTACCCGGTGAACCCCGTGCCGTGGGGAGCGGACGACGGCGGGGTCTACCGCTTCTTCTACACCGGCTGGCACCGGGAGCGGGGCGTGGACGCCGAGCTGGCGGGGCGGGTGGTCGCCGGCCACGCCCTGGACGTGCTCCACCTCCAGTATCAGAACTTCATCTACCCGGGCGACTTCCTGCCGGTGCTGCGCCGGCTGTCCCTGTACGCGCCCCTCGTCGCCACCTTCCACGACGCCGGCGTTCCGGGCGACTTCCCCCGCGACGCGGTCGCCCGGGCCATCGTCCACTCGCCCGTCACCGCGCGCCTCTTGGGCTGGCGGGGCGCCGCCGTCATCCCCATCGGCATCCACGACCTGCCGGCCCCGCCCGCCGCCGAGGCGCGGCGCCGGCTGGGGCTGGGCGCCCGCCCCGTCCTCTGCTCCCTGGGGCTGGGGCGCACCGACTACCGGGCCGTGCTGGGGGTGGTGCGCGACCTGGTCCCGCGCTACCCGCGCCTGCTCTACGCCGTCCTGGGGCCCGAGGGCTACGCGGAGGCGGTGCAGCGGGCCGCCCGCGATCTGGGGGTGGCGGAGCACGTGCGCGCGCTGGGCGGCTTCTTCCCCCTGCGCGTGCTGTTCGCGTGGATGCACGCCGCCGACGCGGTCCTCTTCTACTTCCCGGAGACCGGCATCGAGGGGGTATCCTCCAGCTCCGCCCGGCTGGGCATCGCCGCCCGCCGCCCGGTGGTGGTGAGCGACGTGGGCTGGACCCGCGACCTGCCGGACGAGCTGAAGGTGCCCTACGGCGACGCGGGCGCGCTGCGGGAGCGGCTGGTCCGCATCCTCGAGGACGAGGCCTTCCGCCGGGACCTCCTGGCGCGCCAGGAGCGGCTGATCCGCGAGGCGAGCTGGGCGCGGGTGGCCGAGCGCCACGAGGCCGTCTACCGCCAGGCGGTGGCCGCCCGCTCGTGAACGGGCCTTTGCGGCCGCAGTCCGTGACCAGTCAAAATGACCATGGTCAATATATATTCTCGAGAAGACCATGAGGGGAGCCGGTCATGGAGCTCAAGAAGGTATCTAAGTCTCACTTCAAGGCGCGTGCCCTAGCCTACCTCCGGTGGGTGGCCGAGACGGGAGGATCCCTGGTGATCACTGACCGGGGCCGTCCGGTGGCTAGGGTGGTCCCCTACGAGCCCGAGGTCGAGCGCGCCCTACAGCTTCTGCGGGGATCGGTGCTCCGGTATGACCTTCCCACCGAACCGGTGGCGGTCGAGGACTGGGAGGTCTTGGATTGAGGCGCAGCCTTCCCGTTCTCCTCGACACCCACGCCTGGGTGTGGTGGGTCAGCGATCCGCAATACCTGTCCGAGGGAGCCCGCCAGGTCATCGACGGGGCGGCGGCAGAGGCGAGGCTCTACGTCTCCTCCATCAGCGTGTGGGAGGTGGCCATGCTGGTGGCGCGAGGCCGCCTGGAGCTGCGGATGGAGGTGGGGGAGTGGGTCCGCCGCTCGGAGGTCCTGCCGTTCTTGCGCTTCGTTCCGGTAGATAACGCCATCGCCCTGCGGGCCGTGTCCCTGCCAGAGCCGTTCCCCGCCGATCCCGCGGATCGCATCATCGTCGCCACGGCCCTCGCCTTGGGAGCTACCCTGGTGAGCAAAGACGAGCGAATCCTAAAATACCGGCACGTACGCGCGCTGTGGTGAGCGGAACAAGCCTCGACGGCACGGTCACCGCGGTGGACGAGGAGGACGACCGGCTCCGGCTGTCCGTCGCGGGCCGGGACGCGGACTCCCGGATCAGCCAGATCACCTTGCGTCCGGCGCCAGATATGAACGGAGGGCAGGTAGCCCGGGCTGAGCGGTCCGGGTCACCGCCTGACCGTCGCGCGCATACGATGCGGACAGACCGGCGGGGACGAGCCGGCCGCCGGGCGAGGGGGGCGGTCGCGGTGAGCGCCTGCACGCTCGTGATACCCGTCTACAACCAGCTGGACTACACCCGCTGCTGCCTGGAGAGCGTCTTCCGGAACACGGATGTCCCCTTCCGGCTCGTCATCGTCGACAACGGCTCCCGCGACGGGACGGGGGAGTTCCTCGCCCGGCTGGCCGGCGGCCTACCGCCCACGCCGTGCCTGGAGCGGCTGATCGTGCTGACCAACCCGGCCAACGCCGGCGTGGCGCGCGCCTGGAACCAGGGCCTGCGGGCGGCGGTGCCGGGGCGGCCGGTCTGCCTCCTCAACAACGACGTCGTGGTCACCCCGGGTTGGTTGCGCGCCCTCCTCGGCTTCCTGGCGGAACACCCCCAGGCGGGGATCGCCGGTCCCCACGTCACCGACGGCGACCTGCCGGCCGGCTACGACGAATGGGCCGTCCGTTACGCGGCGGAGAACCGGGACCGCACCGACGACGGGTTCCACGGCTGCTGCTTCGCCCTCAGCCCCGCGGTGGTCGCCCGCGTGGGGGAGTTCGACGAGCGTTTCGAGATCGGGGTGTGGGAGGACGTGGACTACTGCCACCGCGCCCGGCTGGCCGGCTTCTCGCCGCGGGTCACCCACCGGGCCGTGGTCCACCACTTCGGCAGCCGGACCATCCCCGCGGTGGTCGCCGAGCTGGGCGGCCGGGACCTCTACCTGGAGAACATGCGGCGGTTCACGGAGAAATGGGGGATCCAGCTCGGCTGCTACACCGTCAGCCGGAGCACGCTGAGCACGCGGTGATCCCGCCGGCAACCGCCGCGTAGCTTGGGAGGGGGATGTCCGTGGCGCCGAGGCTGGTGGCGGCGATGCTGGTCCGGAACGAGGCGGACCGCTACTTGCGGGAGGTCCTCGCCGAGCTGGCCCTGTACTGCGACGCCATCGTGGTCCTGGACGACGGTTCCACTGACGACACGCCCGCGGTGTGCGCCGCCTGCGAGCGGGTCGTCCTGCACCGGAACCCGGTGTCCACGTTCCTCGAGGACGAATCGGCCCTGTGCTCCGAGCTCTGGCGCCTGGCCGTGGAGGACGAGCCCGACTGGATCCTGGCCATCGACGCCGACGAGGTGCTGGAGGAGCGCTTCCGGCGGGAACGGGACGCCCTCCTCGCCCAGGAGGCCTACGACGTGGTCGCCTTCGTGCGCCACGACTTCTGGACGCCCAGCCACTACCGGGTGGACGGGGTGTTCGCTCCCTCGCACAAGAAGATGCTGGTCCGCCACCGCCCCGGTTTCCCCTATCGCTGGGACGGCCGGCGCACCCAGGCGGAGCGCATCCCGGCCAACCTGGACGGGCCGGTGCTCTGGAGCGACATCCGGCTCAAGCACTACGGCTACGCCACCCCCGGAGACCGGCTGCGGAAGCACGCGCGGGCGGTGGCCACCCTCCCCGGCTGGGACCACTCGGCCATCCTCAGCGAGGACCCGGTATTGGCGGAGTGGGTGGAGTAGGCCGGGTAGGCACCGGTTGCGGGCGTGCCGCATAGCCTGTCCCTGGAGGCGGTGCTCGTGCCCACGGTGGACCTGGGCTGCGGCTGGAACAAGCGGGGCGACATCGGCATCGACGTCTTCCCTCACCCGGGGGTCGACATCGTCTGCCACCTGGGCTTCGAGCCCATCCCCCTGCCGGACGCCTGCGCCGACCGCGTCCTCGCCTTCGACTTCATCGAGCACCTGCCCGTGTCGGTCCACTACCGCGAAGGCGGCCGCTGGAGGGTGCACCGGCCGCGGATCTTCCTGCTGCGCGAGGTCCACCGGATCCTGAAGCCGGGCGGGGAGTTCGAGAGCTTCACGCCCCACTACCCCCACATCACCTGGGTGCAGGACCCGACCCACGAGGCCCCGCCCTGGTGCCGGGAGACGTGGCCGTACTTCTGCGGCGCCTATCCCGACCTGGTGCGGGCCTACGGGATCGACTACGCCTTCCAGTTGGTGAGCGCCCAGGAGGAGGGCGGGCACCTCCGCGTCGTGGTCCGGAAGCCGGCCGCTCCCTGACGCGCTGGATCGGCCGGGAGAAAGGAGGAGAGCGCGATGCGGGAGAACGCCAAGGCGCTGGTGGCGGCCTTCGCCGCCGCCTGCCAGCCGCCCGAGCCCATCGTCGAGATCGGCTCCTTGCAGGTGCCCGGCCAGGAGGGCTTCGCCGATCTCCGGCCCCTGTTCCCGGGGCGCTGTTACGTCGGGTGCGACCTCCGACCCGGACCGGGGGTGGAGGATGACTTCACCGTGCGGCGGGGGTGACGGGCCGTGCCGCTCTGCAGCGTCGTGATGGCGACCCACGACAACCTGCCCTGCCTGCGCCTGTGCCTGGATTCCCTGCGGCGGTGCACCGGGGTGCCCGCCGAGCTGATCGTGGTGGACAACGGCTCCCGGGATGGCACGGCCGGCTTCCTCGCGGAGTTGGCGGGGCGGCCGGGACTCGGGGGCGGTCCGGCGCCGTTGGAGGTGCGCGTCCTCCGCAACGAGGCCAACCAGCCGGTGCCGCGGGCCTGGAACCAGGGTCTGGCGGCGGCGCGGGGGCGTTTCCTCGCCGTCTGCAACGACGACCTGGTCCTGACGCTGGGGTGGCTGGAAGCCCTGGTGGAGGCGCTGGAGGGCGACCTGGAGGCGGGCATCGTGTGCCCCGTCGAGACCTACAACCTGACCCAGGTGCTGCGGGACCGCTTCGCCGCGGAGGCGGCGGCCGTGGACGGGTGGAACGTCTGCCCGCCGGAGCGGGCGGCCGTGGACGCGCTGTACGGGGGAAGCCTGGACCGCTTCGCCCTCTCCTTCCGGGAGCGGTACGGCGGCGTACGCCTGCCGCACCCCACGGGGGCGTGCATGGTCCTGCGCCGGGAGCTGGTCGAGGACGTGGGCCCCTTCGACGAGGGCCTGGGCTGGTGCTTCTATGAAGACGTCGACTACTTCCTGCGCACCCTCCTCAACCGGCGGTACAACCGGGTCTACGCAGTGGGCGTCTACGTCCACCACTTCGCGGCCAGGACGACGGGGCGCCTCGACGTGCCCGACCTGCTGGCCCGGGCGCGCGCCGCCTTCCTGCGCAAGTGGCCGCCGGAGGCGCGCCGGCTCCTGGCCCGCTTCCACCCCCAGTGCCAGGAGGTGAGCGGCGGGTGAAGACGTACCCCCGTGACGACGGGGACGAGCGGGCCAACCGCCAGGTGGCCGCCATCCTGCCCTACTGCCAGGGGGAGCGCGGCCTCGACGTGGGGTGCGGCCGCCACAAGACCCACCCGCGGGCCACGGGGATCGACCGCAACCCTTTCGTGGAGCCGGACCTGGTGGCCCACGGCGCGCGGCTCCCGTTCCCCGACGCGAGCCAGGACTTCGTCACCGCGGTGCACGCCCTCGAGTTCTTCTGGGACCCCGAGGCCGCCCTGCGCGAGTGGCTGCGGGTGCTCAAGCCCGGCGGTCACCTGGCCATCATCCTCTACGACCGCCGCTTCCTGCCGTTGCTCCTCATCGGCCACCCCGAGCGCGACCTCTGCCTGCGCCACGCCTGGTCGCCCGACGAGTTCCGTGCCCTCCTGGACGGGCTGGCAGGGTGCGAGGTGGTGCGGTGCGACACGCTGCGGGACGGGCACAGCTTCGACGTGGTGCTGCGGCGCACCACGGCCGCCGCGGCCAAGCCCGGGGGGACGGCGGCCGGGGAGGCCGGCACACCGGCCGGCCGGGCCGGGCGGCCCCTGCGCATCCTCTTCTGCAACGACGGCCACACCGGAGCCACCGGCGACTATTACATCAAGGCCCTCGAGGCGATGGGCCACCAGGTGGTCACCGCCGGGCTCAAGCGGGACCTGGAGCCGCCCGAGCGCACCGTGCCCCTGCGCCACCTCCTCGACCGCTGCGTCGAGGCGGGCTTCGTCCCGGACCTGGTCATCGAGCACGAGAGCGGCTTCACCGTCACCGACCTGAAAGGGGTGGCCCCGTGCCCGACCGTCTGGATCGAGGCCGACACGCCCCAGCACCACCGCTGGCACGCCGTGCGCTCCACCTGGTTCGACTTCGTCTTCATCTCCCAGAAGGACTGGATGCCTTATTTCCGTCAGCACGGGAACCCCCGCACCTTCTGGCTGCCCTTCGCCTGCGACCCGGAGGTGCACCGCCCCGTGCCCGCCCCGGAGGAGTACGACCTGGCCTTTGTCGGGCACCTCTTCCCGCCCGTCTACGAGGAGCGCGCGCGGCTCCTGGAACGCCTGGCGGCCCGGTACCGAGTGAAGGTGGCCAGCAACGTGGGCTACGACGAGATGGCCCTCATCTACTCCCAGGCCAGGATCGTCTTCAACAAGACGGCCCTGGGCATCTTCAACATCCGGCCCTTCGAGGGGATGTCCTGCGGGCGCCTCGTCTTCACCGACCGGGTGGGGAACGGCCTCCTCGACCTCTTCCAGGACCGGCGGCACCTCGTGGTCTACGACGAGGGAAACCTCGAGCGCCTCCTCGACCACTACCTGGAGCGCGAGGAAGAGCGGCTGGCCATCGCGGCGGCTGGCCAGCGGGAGGTCCACGCCCGGCACACGTACGCCCACCGGGTGCGGTACATCCTGGAGACCGTCTTCGGGGGTGGGTCGGGCTGACGGGCGTGGCGGGAGGGCGGACCGTGATCTGCGTCCTCGGGATGCACCGCAGCGGCACGTTGCTGACGGCGCGCCTGTTGAATCTGCTGGGGATGTCTCTGGGGCATCCCCTCAATCTCCTCCCGCCGGCTCCCGACAACCCGGCCGGCTTCTGGGAGAACGGGCGCCTCGTGCAGATCAACGAGGAGATCTTGGCGCGGCTCGGCGGCACCTGGGACGAACCGCCGGCCCTGCCCCGCGGCTGGGCGGACGGCCCGGACCTCCAGGACCTGCGGGAGCGGGCCGCCGCCGTGCTCGCGGAGGAGTTCGGCGAGGAGCGCTTCTGGGGTTGGAAGGACCCGCGGACGTGCCTCACCCTGCCGTTCTGGACGCGCCTCGTTCCGGACGCCCGCTTCGTCCTCTGCCTGCGGCATCCCGCCGACGTGGCCCTCTCGCTCGCGGTCCGCAACGGTCTGCCGGCCGAACGGTCCCTGCGCCTGTGGCGGATCTACAACCTCAGCGCCTTGCGCTGTCTCGGGTCGGCGCCGTTGCTGGTGGCCGAGTTCGAGAGCTACTTCCGCTCTCCCCTCGCAGCTGTAGCGCGGCTGGCGGCTTTCGCGGGCGTCCGCGCCGGACCGGGCGCCCTAAGGGCGGCAGCCCGTGCCATAGAGCTGGGCCTGCGCCACCACCGCTCGGACGGCGCAGCTCGCGCTGGCGGCGCGCCCCTGCCCCCGGCCGTGGCGCGACTGTACCGGCGGCTGCGCCGGCAGGGGTGCCGCGCCGGAGCGCTTCCGCGGACGGGACGGGCGCCTTCCCGGACGACCTCC
>JBBIPI010000062.1:0-8314 GCA_037442985.1 Clostridiales bacterium | reverse complement strand
GGGCGCGGGAGCCCCCACCCGGCCCTTCCTGCCGGCGGAGGGGCATGAGGGGGTGGCAGGCGTGGCGGTGCGTGAGGAACGGGGACAGGCGGTCGTGGAGCTGGCCTTGGTGCTCCCCGTCCTCGCCCTCTTGCTGCTGGGGGTCATGGAGTTCGGCCGCGTCCTCCACGCCCTCCTGACGGTGCAGCACGCCGCGCGCGAGGGGGCGCGCGTGGGGATCACCGGGGCCACGGACGCCCAGATCGAGGCGCGGGTGCGTCAGGCCGCCGGGAGCCTGGAGGGGGCGGGCGACCCGGCGCGCCTCGGGGTCGAGGTGCAGCCGCCGGCTGCGCAGCGGAGGGTGGGCGAGTACCTGAAGGTCAAGGTGCGGTACAAGTTCCACTTCGCCATCCCCTGGTTCGCCACCCTCTTCCCGGCCGGTTGCCAGGACCCGAGCGCCCCGGAGGGGTGCCGGGATCCCGACGACCCGGACGCCTACTGGTTTGCCGTTGCCATGAGCATGCGGATCTGAGGCGGGCCGGCTCGGTCCGAGGGGGGGCGTGAGACGTGGGCAAGGGGCTGGCAGAGGCGTTGGCGGGCGCGGTGGCCGGCGCGGCGCGGCGGCTCCGCGGCGAACGGGGCAACGTGGCCGTGATCACCGCCGGGGGGCTGGTGGCCCTGATGGGGTTCACCGCCCTGTCGGCCGATGTGGGCCGCGGGTACCTGGCGCGCCAGCGGTTGCAGGACGTGGCCGACGCCGCCGCCCTGGCCGGAGCCCAGGAGTTGCCGGACCAGGGCCGCGCCGAGCTGGCCGCGCGGGAGGTGGCGACGCGCAACGGCGTGGACGCCACCCTCGTCCGGGTGAGCTTCCCCGATTCCTACACCGTCCGCGTGGATGTGGAGGATTCCGTCCGCTTCTTCTTCGCCCCGGTGGTGAGCGCCGCCCTCCGCACGGTGGAGGTGCGCGCCCACGCCGTGGCTGGGGCGGGTGGCGTGCGCGCCGTCGGCCCGCGCCGGGCGTCGGACGGGGGCGGCGGTGGCGGCGGCGGGAACGGCAGCGGCTCTGACGATCAGGACCGCGACGGTACGCCCGACATGTGCGACGCGGACGCCGACGGGGACGGGCAGCCGGATGACGTCGAGCGCTACCACGAGATAGACCGGGATCGGGACGGCGTGCCCGACTACCGGCAGCGCGACGACGTGGACGGCGACGGGGTCCCGGACTCCCAGGAGCGGGATACCGACCGCGACGGCGTGCCTGATACGGTCGACTCGGACCTGGACAACGACGGCGTGCCCAACGGGTGCGACAGGGATCGCGATGCCGACGGCGTCCCGGACGACGCCCAGGACGGGTGGCGGGAGGTCCGTAGCGGCCTCGTCCCCCTGGGCGTGGAGTGGGCCGACTTCACCCTGGGCCAACTGGTGGCGCTGAAGGTCGGACCGGGAAACGCGACCGGGGGTAACTTTCACGCCCTGCAGCTAGGTGAGGCCCCGGGCGCCAGCCGCTACCGCGAGAACCTCATGTACGGCCACGACGGCGTCCTGCAGGTGGGGGACCGGATCCCCACCGAGCCGGGGAACATGAGCGGGCCGACCCGGGACGGCGTTGCCTACCGCATCGCCCTAGACCCGAACACCACCTTCGAAGCGGTCAGCAGCGGCGATGTCCGGCCCGGTTCCCCGCGCGTCGTCTTCGTCCCGGTGGTCGGCTCCTTCGAGAACGTCCACGGGCGGAAGACGGTGCAGGTGCTGGGGTTCGCCGCCTTCTTCCTCGAGGGGGCGGACCCCGACGGCACGGTGTACGGGCGCTTCCTGCGCTGGCGGATCGAAGGCGAGCCCGGCGGCCCGGATTACGGCCTGAGCGGGGTGCGCCTCACGGAATGAGGACGGAGGGCTGCCGGTGAACAGGCGAAGGATCCTGCGTCTTTTCGTCATCCCCGCGGCGGTCGGCCTGGCCGCCGTCGCCGCGGTGTCCTGGCTGCTGAAGCCGGGCGAGAGATCCGCTAGCGGTACCCCCGCGGAAACCGTCGGGGTGGTGGTGACGCGGCGGGCGGTGCCGGCCAACGTCCCGCTGAAGGCGGAGGACCTGGCCGTGCGCCAGGTGCCGAAGGACCTGGCCATCCCGGGCGCCCTGGCCGCGCCCGCCGAGGCGGTCGGAAAGCGGACCATCGTAGCCCTGGCCGAGGGACAGCCGGTGCTCCGCTCGCAGCTCGAGCTGCCCGAGAACCTGAGCGGGCTGGCGGCCAAGGTGCCCCCCGGCTTCCGGGCCGTCACCTTCGCGGTGAACGATCTGACCGGCGTGGCCGGGCGGCTGCAGGTGGGCGACCGGGTGGACGTGGCGGCGTTCGTGGCGGGGAAGGACGGAGGCGGCGCGCGGGCGACGCTGCTCCTGGAGGGGGTGCTGCTCCTGGCCCTGGGACGGCTGCAGGATGAAGCGGGGGTCCAGGGCCAGGCAAGGGCGGCGCCGGCCTACAATTCGGTCACGGTGGCCGTGAGGCCAGAGGAGGCGGTGCTCCTGACCCTGGCGCAGCGGCAGGCGCAATTGCAGCTCCTGCTGCGGCCGGCCGGCGAGGAGGGCAGGCACGGGCGCATCACGGTGACGGAGGACGCCCTGCGCTAGGTGCGGGGGAGCCGGTTGGGGAAGGGAGAGTGAGCCGGTCATGGCGACCAAGATTCGGGTGCTCGTGGTGGACGACGCGGCGTCCGTCCGGGAGGCGGTCCGGCGGATGCTGGAGATGGAGGACGACTTCCTTGTGGTGGGCGAGGCGGCCGACGGCGAGGAGGCTGTGCAGGCGGCGCGCCGGCTGGTGCCCGACGTCGTCCTCATGGACATCAACATGCCGCGCCTGGACGGCATCAGCGCCGCGCGGGCCATCCTGGCGGAGGTGCCCACGAGCGTCGTGATGCTGATGCTGGAGGGCGACGTGGAGTACCTGCGCCGGGCGATGCAGTCGGGCGCCCGCGACTACCTGGTGAAGCCGTTCACGCCCGAGGACCTGGCGCAAGCGGTCCGGCGCTGCGCCCGGGAGCGGCTGTCCGGCCCCGAGGGGCGGTCGCGGCGCGGCCGCGTCCTCACCGTCTTCGGCACCAAGGGCGGGGTGGGGCGCACGACCATCGCCGCCAACCTGGCCGCCGCCCTGGCCCTGGCCGACAGGACCAGGCGGGTGGCGCTGCTGGACCTGGACCTGGAGTTCGGGGTCCTGGCCCAGGTCCTCTCCCTGAAGCCCAGCAGCAGCGTGGTCGACCTGTGCCGGCTCCCCGAGCCGGTCACGGTGGGACGGCTGGAGGAGGCCATGGTGCGCCACCCCGATCTGGACCTGATGCTGCTGGCGGCGCCCCCGGCGCCCCACCTGGCGGCGGAGGTCGACGGGGAGGGCCGCCCGGACCGGAATCGGAACTACGTGGGAGAGATCATCCGCGCCGCGCGCGAGGGGTGGGACGAGGTGGTGGTGGACACGGGCACCAGCTTCCGCGACGCGACCCTCGCCGCCCTGGACCTGGCGGACGTCATCCTGCTGGTGACGGTCCCGGAGGTCCCCGCCCTCCACAACACGGCCAAGGCGCTGAACATCCTGCAGCAGCTCGGCTACCCTGCCGACAAGGTGCGCGTGGTCGTCAACCACGCCGACGCCGGCGGGGGGCTCGGCCCCGACGACGTGGCGGAGGCGCTGGAGGTGCCCGTGTACGCGACCCTGCCCCACGATCGGGCGGTGGCGCAGGCCGTGAACGCCGGCCAGCCGGTCCTGGGGCGCCGGGCGCGCAGCGCCTTCGGCCAGGGGATCGGGCGCCTGGCGGAGATGCTCGGAGAGGCGGCGGGCGCGCGCGAGCAGACGGCATCCGCCCGGGACACCGGCTCGCGGCCGCAGCTGGCACGGGGCCGGCTGGGGACGGCGTGACGGGATCTGGCGGACGAGGCGGGTGAGGGAGCATGTCGAGCCTGTACCAGAGGGTGCGCGCCAGCCAGGGGGCGTCCCGACACGGTGCCCCGGCGGGCAACGGCGCGGCGCGCGGCCCGACGGCGGGTGCCGCCCCGCGGACCCTGCCGGCGGCAGCCCGGGGTCAGGGCGCGCGCCTGAGCGACCGCCACCGGGAGCTGAAGAACCGCATCCAGGCGCGGCTCCTGGAGGACCAGGACACGCTGGCGCTGGTGGGCGGGCGCGGCCTGGGCGGCGAGAAGAAGGAGGAGGTGGCGGAGAAGGTCCTGCGCCTGCTGGCCGAGGAGGCGCCGGAGATGTCGCTGACGGAGCGGAGGCTCTTGGCCGACGCGCTCCTGGCGGAGATCGTGGGCTACGGCCCCATCCAGCCCCTGCTGGACGACCCGGAGGTCAGCGAGATCATGGTGAACGGTCCCAAGCAGGTCTACGTGGAGCGGCGCGGCCGCCTGGAGCTCACGGACGTGGAGTTCGAGGACGACCGGCACGTGCTGCACCTGATCGAGAAGATCGTCGCCCCCCTCGGACGGCGCATCGACGAGGCGAGCCCGATGGTGGACGCCCGCCTCCCCGACGGGTCGCGGGTCAACGCCATCATCCCGCCGCTCGCCCTGCGCGGCCCGTGCGTGACCATCCGCAAGTTCGCCCGGGACCCCCTCACCATCGAGGACCTGATCCGCCTCGGCACGCTGACGGCCGAGATGGCCGTCTTCCTGGAGGCGGCGGTCCGCGCCAGGTTCAACATCGTGGTGTCCGGCGGCACCGGCAGCGGCAAGACGACGACCCTGAACGTGCTCAGCTCCTTCATCCCCCCCGACGAGCGCATCGTGACCATCGAGGACGCCGCCGAGCTGCAGCTGCGGCAGGAGCACGTCGTCCCCCTGGAGACGCGCCCGGCGAACCTGGAGGGGCGGGGCGAGGTGACCATCCGGCAGTTGGTGAAGAACGCCCTGCGCATGCGCCCCGACCGCATCGTGGTGGGCGAGGTGCGCGGGGGCGAGGCCCTGGACATGCTCCAGGCCATGAACACCGGCCACGACGGCAGCCTCACCACGGCGCACGCCAACGGGCCCCGCGACCTGCTCTCGCGCCTGGAGACCATGGTGCTCATGGCGGGGATGGAGCTGCCGGTGCGGGCCATCCGGGAGCAGATCGCCTCCGCCATCGACCTGATCGTGCAGACGGCGCGCCTCAAGGACGGCAGCCGGCGGGTGACGCACATCACCGAGGTGCAGGGGATGGAAGGAGACGTCATCGTCCTGCAGGACCTGTTCCGCTTCGTGCAGACGGGCGTGGCGCCCGACGGCCGCGTCCTGGGGGAGTTCCGCTGCACCGGCATCCGGCCCAAGGGGTACGAGCGGCTGCAGGCGGCCGGGATCGAGCTCCCGCCGGGGCTCTTCAGCGGCCAGGCGCGGTGAGCGCGGCGAGGGCGGGGTGAGAGCGTGGTGCAGCACTGGGCAGCCTTCGTGGCCGGTTTCGCCGGCGCCTTCGCCCTGGGCCTCCTGGCCGAGGTGCGGCGCGCCCGCTCCGTGGGGCGCCGCCTGGAGGAGGTGCGCGCCGCCCGGCGGCCCCTGCAGACGGAAGCGCTGCTGCGCGAGGAAGAGGGAGAGCAGCCCCCGCCCGGTTCCAGCTTCCGGCGGGCGGCGGCCCTGCTGCTGGGCGGCGTGCAGGGCGCCCTCACCCGCGCGGGGCGCACCCGCCCCGTCGAGGCGCGCCTCCGGCAGGCCGGATTGCGCCTGCGGGCGGCGGAGTACCTCGCCCTCCGCCTCCTGGCCGGTCTGGTCCTGGGGGTGGCGGCCGCCGTCGCCGTCGGCAGCCCGCTGCCCTTCCCGGTGGCGGCCGCCGGCGGCTTCTTCCTGCCCGAGCTGATCGTGGAGCAGCGGACGCGCCGGAGACGCCGCGCCTTCGTGGAACAGCTGCCCGACGCTCTGGGCGCCGTCGCCAACTCGCTGCGCTCGGGCTTCTCCTTCCTGCAGGCGCTGGAAGTGGCGGCGGAGGAACTCCCCGAGCCGGGAGCCTCGGAAGTCATGCAGGTGGTGCGGGAGACACGGGTGGACATCCCCCTGGAGGACGCCCTGGCCAACCTCTACGCCCGCCTGCCCCTGCCGGAGGTCCAGCTGGTGGTGACGGCGGTGCTCATCCAGCGGCAGGTGGGCGGCAACCTGGCCGGCCTCCTGGAGCAGGTGGCCGAGACGGTGCGCCTGCGGCTCCGCCTGGAACGCGAGCTGCGCGCCCTCACCGCCCAGGGCCGCCTCTCGGGCTGGATCGTCGGGCTCCTGCCCGTGGCCCTGGGCGCTTTCCTGGCCCTCGTCAACCCGGAATACGTGGGCGTTCTCTTCCATGACCTGCTAGGCCAGGTGCTCCTGGGGGCCACGGTCGTGCTGCAGGTGACGGGCCTCATGGTCATCAGGCGCCTGGTGCGCCTGGAGGTATGAGCCGTGCCGGTGCCCGCGGAATACCTACTACTCTTCTTCACCTTCGCCCTGGCCGCCGGGTTCACCGCCTTCGTCCTGGCCCCGAGCGAGGAGGAGGCGCTGATCAAGCTACGCGCCCGCGAGGTGCGCTTCCGGGCCCGGGCCGCGACGGAGGTCGAGGAGGCCGCCCTGGCGGAGCCCCTCTTGCGGCGCCTGCTCGGCCCCGGCCTGGCGCGGGTGAAGGAGGCGCTCCTCAAGCGCACCCCGCAGGGCACGCGCGCCTGGCTAAGGGCGCGCCTACGGGAGGCGGGGGACCCCCTCGACCTGGGCAGCTTCCTGGCCCTGCGGCTGTACGCTGCCCTGGCGGGCCTGGCGGGCGCGTGGCTGCTCCTGCTGCCGCGGCTGGCCACGGGGCTGGGCTGGCTCCCGGTGCTGCTGCTGGGCGGCGCGGCCGCCTACGCGGCCAGTTCCCTCCCCTCCTTCTGGCTCGGGCGCCTCATCAGCCGGCGCAAGCAGGCGATACGCAGGTCCCTCCCCGAGGTCCTCGACCTGCTCTGCGTTTCCGTCGAGGCGGGGCTCGGGCTGGACGGGGCCATCCAGCAGGTGGCGGAGCGCTACCACGGCCCCCTGGCGGACGAACTGGCATACTGCCTCAAGGAGATGAACCTGGGGAAGACCCGCGAGGAGGCCTGGCGCAACCTGGCCCAGCGCGTCAACCTGGCCGACCTGAACCTGGTGGTCTCCGCCATCGTACAGGCGGAGCGCCTGGGCGCCAGCCTGGCCACGGTGCTGCGCGTCCAGGCCGACGACCTGAGGGAGCGGCGCCGCCAGCGGGCGGAGGAGCAGGCGCGCCAGGTGCCCGTGAAACTCCTCTTCCCCCTGGTCTTCTTCATCTTCCCGGCCGTCTTCGTGGTGATCCTCGGGCCGGCAGTCATCCAGATCATCGGTAGCCTGGGCCGCTGACCGCCGGCCGCGCGCTACTCACCCGACACGAATTCACGGAGCGGCTCCAGGCGGTGCTCCCAGAAGATAGCGATGCCGAAGCTCTCCTGAGCCTCGACGAGGTTCGACAACTTGTACACGCCGGCCAGTACTGCGCCCGTGATCACCTGAGCGCCGAAGAGGGCTTGCCACGACTTGGCTTTGCCACCCACCTCGCGGATCAGCCGCTTGACGCTGTTCGTCGCGCTGTTCGACACCTTGCACTCCAGGGCGAGGATGCGGCCGTCAGCGAGCCGCACGGGCAGGTCGCACTTGATCCCGCCCAGGAGGGTCTCGCGAGCGTAGCTTCGGCGGGGTAGATCGTCCAGCGTTGTGATGGCCTTCGTCCCGCGTTTCTCGGCCAGACCCACCTCCTGCAACAGTTGGGCTACCCTCTTCTCCTGTTTCTTGCTGGACTCGGTGCGGCGGCGCGTGCGCATCAGCTCCACAGCCCAGACCCCGGCGGTCCAGTCGATGGCTGCTCGCCGCTCGCTGGGACTGGGACGGCGCCCCTCCCGGGTCCAGGGAAAGCGGACGGGGTCCCACGCGGCTTTGACGACCGCTACTACCCGTTCGGCGAGCGGCGCGTCCAGCATCTTCTTCCCTTTCAGCCTGGCGCCGGCGAGGGTGTCCAGGTCGTCTTCGCTGATGGGCGGCCCAGCGAGGAACCGGGCGGCGGCGACCAGGTGTGGTTGCGCGCCCAAGGCTTCCGGGCGGAAGTCCAGCAAGTCGCCGGTCCCAGCGAACAGTTCCGCTACCAGCCGCCGTACCTCGTGAAAGGCGGCTTCGTAGGCGGCGGTCCCTTCCTTGCCGCGTTGCGCCACGAACGCCGCGAGGGCCTGCTGTCGGTCGCTCTCTAGCTCCTCTTGTGACCATCTGGGCGCCTGGCGGTATTCGACGCGGATCATGCAGGTTCTCCTCCGCGGCCTTCCTCTGCAAGCTCCCGAAGGCGCTCGGGGCCGGGAACCCGGAGCGCTTCCATCTCCCGGGGCTCGAATTTCA
>JBBIPI010000061.1:0-8500 GCA_037442985.1 Clostridiales bacterium | reverse complement strand
CACGGCGAAGCCGCCGGCCATGTCGCCGTAGAGGGTCATGTACCCGACGCTCGTCTCGCTCTTGTCGCCGGTGGAGAGGACCAGCCAGCGGAACTTGTTGGAGAAGGCCATGAGCAGGTTGCCCCGGATGCGCGCCTGGATGTTCTCCTCGGTGGTGTCCTCGGGCAGGTCGGCGAAGTGGGGCGCCAGGGTGTCCAGGTAGTGCTGGAAAAGGGGGTCGATGGGGATCTCGATCAGGGGGATGCCCAGGTTGCGGGCCAGTTCGGCCGCGTCCTCGCGGCTGGCCTGGGAGGTGTAGCGGGAGGGCAGGAAGAGACCGGTGACCCGCTCCGGCCCCAGGGCGTCCACGGCGATGCAGGCCACCAGGGAGGAGTCGATGCCGCCCGACAGCCCCAACACCACGCGCTCGAAGCCGTTCTTGCGCACGTAGTCCCGCACCCCCAGCACCAGGGCGCGGTAGATCTCCTCCAGCGGTTCGAGGCGGGGGTGGATCGGGTCTCCCGGGGGCAGCGGGGGCCGGTCCCGGGGCGGGAGGGGCGGCAGGTCCACGGCCGCGACCGGGGGGATGTCGGGGACGTCCGCCGCGCCGCCCGGGCGCAGCCGCTCCTTGCGCTTGCGCGGGTCGTGCAGGCTCCAGCGGCGCACCGCCCCGGGGTCCAGGTCGCAGAGCAGCAGGTGCTCCGCGAAGGCGGGGGCGCGGGCCAGCACCTGGCCGTCGGCCCCCACCACCAGGCTCTGGCCGTCGAAGACCAGCTCGTCCTGGCCGCCCACGGCGTTGACGTAGGCGATGGCGGCGGCGTTGTCCGAGGCGCGGGTGGCCAGCATGGTCTCGCGGAAGCGGCCCTTCTGGAAGTGGTAGGGGGAGGCGTTGATGTTCACGATCAGCAGCGCCCCCGCCAGGCCGAGGCTGTAGAGGGGGCCGACGGGGTACCAGGCGTCCTCGCAGATGGTCACCCCCACCGGGACGTCTCCCAGGCGCAGGAGCAGGGCGCGCTCCCCGCGGCGGAAATAGCGCTCCTCGTCGAAGACGCCGTAGTTGGGGAGGTAGATCTTGTGGTAGGTGGCCACCCACTCGCCGTCGTGGAGGACGGCCGCGGCGTTGTACAGGTCGTCCCGCCAGTCCACGAACCCCACCACAGCCGTGAGGCCGCGGCTGGCGGGGGCCAGGCGGCGCACCGCCTCCAGGTTCTCGCGGATGAACTCCGGGTTGAGAAGCAGGTCTTCCGGCGGGTAGCCGGCGACGCACAGCTCCGGGAAGGCGACCAGGTCGGCGCCGGCGGCGCGCGCCTCCTCCAGGCGCGCCGCGATCAGGGCGGCGTTGCCGTCGATGTCCCCCACGGTGGGGTTGACCTGGGCCAAGGCGAGGCGCAGCGCCTTCACAGGCCCAACACTTCCTCCGCCACCGCTTGCAAGCGATCATCGTAACAGAGGAAGCGGAAGGGCATGGCCACGCGCCGCTGCAAGGCCAGGGCGGAGGCCAGGTGCAGGCTGTCGAAGCCGCGGAGGGCGTAGCGTTCAGCCAATTCCCCTGCCTGCCGAGCGATGTTTTCGGTGACCTCGAGGCAGAGATAGTTCTCCCAATCGGCGTCGAGGGCGGTGACGACCCGCCGCAGGTCCTGGGGCGCGAGCGTGCCTTCGCGTGCCCTCCTGGCAAAGGCCGCCCGCGCTTCCGCATAGGCGATGCGCGCGGTGGCGGCCGCCACCGCGGCCGTAACCTCCTGGCGGACCGCGTCCGAGTGATCTTCACGAACATAGAGCTTCACCAGGGCGCTGGTATCCAGGTACAGGATCATCGCCGATCCTCGAGCACCGCTTGTGCCACGCTCTTCCCTTCGATGGTGGGTGGCGAGGACAACCCCCGGGGTTTGCCGCCCTTCCAGGTGGCCACGCCGTCGCGGACGAGGGCCAACAGATCGCCCGCCGCCTCCTCGGAGCCGGGGGGCACCACGGCGGCCACCACCCTGTTCCGATCGGTGACGATGATCCGTTCCCCGGCCTTCACTCTCCGGATGTACGCTCCCAGATGCTGCTTAAGTTCCCGGAGACCGACCCTCTGTGCCGACATGACGCCACCCCGCCGTGCGTACTGATCACATTGTAGCCTTTTTGAGGTCACATGGGCAACGTGGCCAGCGGGGGCGAGCTGCGGAGGGCGCTGCTGGCCCGCTGCCGGGGGCTGACGGCGCGGTACAATGGAACCTGACGGGGGTGGTCGCCCTTGCCTGCCGCGCGCCTGGGCGCGGTGCTGGTCCTGATCCTCGTCCTGCTGGGCGCCGCCGGCTGCCGGCGCTCGTCCGCTCCCCTGCCGGAGGGCGAGAAGAGGGCGCCGGAAGGGACTGCCGCGGGGGACGAGGGGGCGGCCCCCACCGGGCCGGGGGCAGCGGCTCCGCCCCTGCCGGGCGGGGTGCTGGTGGTGGTGGAGAACCATCCCGACGCCCGGCCCCAGTCCGGTCTCGACCGGGCCGACGTCGTCTTCGAGGCGGACATCGTGGCCGGGATCACTCGCCTCCTGGCCCTCTATCACAGCCGACCGGCGGATGAGATCGGGCCGGTGCGCAGCGCCCGCTGGTGCTTCTACGACCTCGCGCGCGGCTACGGGCTGCCCTTCGCCCACGCCGGGGCGGGTGCGGACGTCCTGGCCGAGCTGGCCCGCGCCCGGCGCCGCGGCTTCCCCGACCTGGACGAGATCTACGGCGCGGGCGGCTACTTCTGGCGCGACTGGGAGCGGCGGATGCCCCACAACCTCTACACCAGCACGGAGCTGCTCGTGGCCGGCGCCCGGGCGCGGGGCTATCCTCTGCGGGCGCCGGCGCCGCTCTCCTCCGCCGCGGGGGACCCCCCGCCCGGGGCGGGCGAGCCCGCCGGGCGCGTCCGCGTCCCCTTCCGGGAGGGACCCGGGGAGAGGAACGTGGTGACCTGGGAGTACCGGGACGGCCGCTACGTACGCTTCCTGAACGGCCAGCCCCACGCCATGAAGGACGGCGCCCTGATCCGGGCCGCCAACGTCGTCCTCCTCGTCACCGACACGCAGACGGTGGTCAAAGGTGGCGAGCCGGTGAAGGAGAACCGCGTGACGGGGGAGGGGGACGCCGTCTTCTTCACCGGCGGGCGCGCCTATCGGGGGCGCTGGTCCAAGCCGGACGCGGGCGACACGCTGCGGCTGCTGTACGGCGACGGCGAGATGCCCCTGGCGCCGGGGCCGACCTGGGTGGAGATCGTCGGGAAGGACGTCCGCTGGTCCTTCGGGCCCGCCGGGGCAGCGGCGGGCCAGGGGGAGGCGGGCGGCGATGGCTGAGCCGCGGGGCGCGCGCACGGGCGTGGCCGACCTGCCCCTGCACGGGGGACGGGCGCCGCGCTGGCTCTTCGAGCGCATGGTCCGGCTGGCGCGCGCCCTCATCGAGGTGATCGTGGACGCCGAGGGCGCACCCGGGTTCTTCCGGCGCGTGAGCGACCCCTTCTGGTTCCAGGCCTTCGGCTGCGCCCTGGGCTTCGACTGGCACTCCAGCGGGCTCACCACCACGGTGGGCGGGGCGGTCAAAGAGGCCCTGCGGGCGGCGGGGCCGGGACTGGGCCTCTATGCCGCCGGGGGCAAGGCGTCGGCCGGGCGCCGCACCCCCGCCGAGGTGGAGACGGCGGCCTGGCGCGACGGCTTCGACCCGGCCCCGCTGGTGCAGGCCAGCCGCCTGGCGGCCAAGGTGGACGCGGCCGCGGTGCAGGACGGCTACGACCTCTACCACCACCTCCTGCTCTTCGACGGCCGGGGACGCTGGTGCGTCGTCCAGCAGGGGATGAACCCGGCCACGGGCTACGCGCGTCGCTACCACTGGCTGGGGGAGGCGGTGCGGTCCTTCGTGGAGGAGCCGCATGCCGCCGTCTGCTGCGACGCCCGGGGCGCGACGCTGAACCTGGTGGCCGCCGAGAGCGGGGCGGCGCGGGCGGCGGTGGCCGCCCTGGCGCGGGAGCGCCCCGACCTGGTGGTGCGCGACCTGCGCCGCCTCCAGGAGCTGCGCCTGCCGGCGCGCCACCACCTCACCCTGGCCGACGTGGACCCGCGCCGCCTGCGGAGCATCCTCCTCACCACCTACGAGCGCCAACCGGGCGACTTCCAGGCGCTGCTGGACCTGCCGGGCGTGGGCGCGGCCACGGTGCGCGCCCTGGCGCTGCTGGCCGAGCTGGTGTGGGGCACGCCCGCCAGCACCCGCGACCCGGCGCGCTACTCCTTCGCCCACGGCGGCAAGGACGGCCACCCGTACCCGGTGGACCGCCGCCGCTACGACGCCAGCATCGCCTTCCTGGAGGAGGCCCTGCGGCGCGCCCGCCTGGGCGAGCGCGACCGGCTGGATGCCTTCCGCCGCCTGGCGCGGCTGGCCGGCGCCTGAGCGCGGCGGGCGCCGCCCGGATCACGCCGGGGTTACGGACGCCAGCCGCTGGAGCGCGAAGAAGAGCAGCCGGTTGGCCGCCAGGATCCCCAGGGCGAGGGCGAAGTAGCGGAAGAGGCGCGTCGCGGAGCGGTCCCGGGACTCCGAGACGGCGCGGACGACCAGGGCGATCAGAGCGGTGTTCTCGACGGCGGCGCGGGCCAGATCCCAGGTGAGGCCCGTCCGGAGGGCGACCAGGCCGCCCAGGAGCACCGTCAGGGCTGCGCCGACGAGGATGCACCGGGACCAGGGCAGGGGCTTGTCCGACATGACGGGATCACCGCTGAGATTCTACACCACTTCGCAGATCAAACACTTGAGGTACCGCGTCTCGGGTGCGCCCAGGAGCACAGGATGATCCCTCCCGGCCCCGCGCCTCTCGATGAGGCGGACCAGGCGGCCGGCGTCGGCCGCCGCCGCGTGCACCACCGCCACGAACTCCTCCTCATCGATGTGCGAGGAGCAAGACGCGGTGACGAGGACGCCGCCCGGCGGCAGGAGCTTCATGGCCCGCAGGTTGATCTCCTTGTAACCCCGGAGGGCTCCCTCCCGGGCGCTGCGGGACTTGGCGAAGGCCGGCGGGTCCAGGATCACCACGTCGAAGCGCTCCCCGGCCGCCGCCAACCGGCGCAGCTCGTCGAAGGCGTTGGCCCTCCGGGTCGTCACCCGCTCCGCCACGCCGTTGCGCCGCGCGTTGGCCGCCGCCAGGGCGAGGGCGGCCTCGGAGTCGTCCACCAGGACCACCTCGCGGGCGCCGGCCCAGGCGGCGTGGAGGCCGAACCCTCCGGTGTAGGCGAAGGCGTCCAGCACCCGCCCGCCGGCGCACAGGCCCCGGGCGGCCACCCGGTTGTCCAGCTGGTCGAGGAAGTGCCCGGTCTTCTGCCCCCCCAGGACGTCCACCGCGAACTCGACTCCCTCCTCGACGACGGTCACCTGGGCCGGTAGGTCGCCGCGCAGCAGGCCGACCCGCCGCTCCAGGCCCTCCAAGTCGCGGACCGGCGCGTCGTTGCGCTCCACGATGGCCGCCGGCGCCAGCAGCTCGGCCAGCAGGCCGGCGATCGTCTCCTTCCAGCGGTCGATCCCGAGCGCCAGGGTCTGCAGGGAGAGGACGTCGCCGAAGCGGTCGACGATCAGCGCGGGGAGGGAGTCGGCCTCGCCGAAGACGACGCGGCAGGCGCGCAGCCGCTCCTCCCGGCCGGCGAAGGCGCGCCGGCGGTAGGCCCAGGCCGCCTCCAGCCGGCGGCGGAAGAAGGCGGCGTCGACCGGCTCGTCCTCGTGCGTGAGGAGGCGGACCGTGATCAGGGAGCGGGGGTTGTAGTAGCCGCGGCCGAGGAAGCGGCGCGAGGCGTCCAGCACGTCCACCACGTCGCCGGGCGCCGGGTCGCCGGCCACCGCCGCCACCTCGTTGGCGTACACCCAGCGCCGTCCCCGCCGCAGGTCCTCCTGCTCCCCGGGCTTGAGCAGCACGCGTCCCCGCGGTCCCCCGCTCACGCGCCCCGCCTCCCCTGCTTCCGAGTCACGCGGCAGTTCCATGATACCGGGTCCGCTGTGCGGCATCGCGAACCCTCCTCTCAGGGTTGCCTGGTGCCCCATGGCGCGGCGCTGCCTGACATGCTAACATATAATTTTCGGAAAAGGTCGCTGCGGCGGCCTTTCCTTGCGTCCGAAGGGTGGTGAGGGAGATGGCCGGGCATTCCAAGTGGGCCAACCGCAAACACCGCAAGGAGCGGCAGGACGAGAAGAAGGGCAAGATCTTCTCGAAGATGGCGCGGGAGATCATCGTCGCCGCCAGGCTGGGGGGCGGCAATCCCGAGACGAATGCCCGTCTGCGCCTCGCCATCGAGAAGGCCAAGTCGTTCCGCGTCCCCTGGGAGAACATCGAGCGGGCGATCCAGCGGGGTGTCGGCGGCGGCGAGGGCGCCAACCTGGAGGAACTGGTGTACGAGGGGTACGGGCCCGGCGGCGTCGCCATCCTCCTCGAGGTCATGACGGACAACCGCAACCGCACGGCCGGGGAGATCCGCCACCTGTTCACCAAGCACGGCGGCAACCTGGGCGAGTCGGGCTGCGTCGCCTGGATGTTCGAGCGCAAGGGCGTCCTGAGCGCCGGGGCCGCGGAGAACGGCCTGGACGAGGACAAGGCCATGGAGCTCGCCCTCGAGGTGGGGGCCGAGGACGTCCGGCAGGAGGACGGCGACTTCGTCTTCTACTCCTCCCCCGACGACTTCGAGCGCGTCAAGGGGGAACTGGAGGCGCGGGGCGTGCGGCTGGCCAGCGCCGAGCTGACCATGGTGCCCAAGAGCGAGGTCCGGGTCGAGGGCAAGGAGGCCCAGCAGCTGCTGCGCCTCCTGGACGCCCTGGAGGACCACGACGACGTCCAGGAGGTCCACGCCAACTTCCTCATGGACGACGCGGAGCTGGCCCGGCTGGAGGCGTGAGCCGCCCGGGCCGGCGCCGCGCATAGGGCGGCGCGCTCCGGGGGACCCTGGGGGCCGGGGGTACCTCCTTGGAGTACGCACGGCGCCGGGAACGGAAGGCGCGCAGGTCTCTGGCCCGGATCGCGCTGGCCCTCGGCCTCCTGGCCGCGGGGGCCGGCTCCGGCTACTTCCTGGCCTCCCGCGCGCAGCCCCGCTCCGCCCCCTCCGCCCCTGAGCCCCCACCCCCCGGGCGGCAAGCCAGCGCCGTCGACCCGGGGACCCGCACCACGCCCTACACCGTCTTCACCTTCCGCACCCGCTACCCGGCCTGCGGCGGCGAGGTCAACCGCACCGAGGCGCCGGGCGCGGCCGGGGCCGGTCTGAGCCGCGCCGAGGTCGAGCGCCGCTATCCGGGCTGGACCGTCGAGTTCTTCCGCCCGGCGCAGGTCGTCCTGGTCCGGGAGCAGCCCGGCCCCTGCCCCGAGGAGGCGGTCTACCGCACGGTGACGGTGCGCGACGGGCGCGTCGTCGTCCACGCGGGCCGCCCGGGCCGGCTCGGGCCGCTGCTGCAGGACACGGGCATCGACGTGGACCGGCTCCTCCCCCAGGACCGCGAGAAGCTGGCCCGCGGCGTGGAGGTGCGGGGGGGACGAGGGCGTCTGGCGCCTGCTGGAGGGGCTGGACCGCCCGTAGCGCCGCCGGCAGGGGGAAGGAAACCCGCGCGCCGGGCGCGAAAGTAAGGCCGCGGGGGATGGCGACCGGTGCGGGTGCTCGGCTTTGACCCCGGGACGGCGGCGACCGGCTACGGCGTGGTGGACGGGACACGGTCCCGCCTCGAGGCCGTCGCCTACGGGGTCCTCTGCGTCCCGCCGGGCGCGGATCCGGCGAGGCGCCTCGCCGCCCTGTACCGCCAGGCGGTCGCGGTCATCGCCCGCTACCGACCGCAGGCCGTCGCCGTCGAAGAGCTCTTCTTCAACCGCAACGTGCGCACCGCTCTGGCCGTCGGCCAGGCGCGGGGCGTGCTCCTCCTGGCCGCGGCGGAGGCCGGCCTGCCCGTGCGCGAGTACGGCCCGGGCGAGGTGAAGGTGGCCGTCACCGGGTACGGGTCTGCCGAGAAGCGGCAGGTCCAGGCCATGGTGCGCGCCCTCCTCAACCTGGAGGAGGTGCCCCGGCCGGACGACGCCGCCGACGCCCTGGCGCTCGCCATCTGCGCCCACCGGGACGCGCTGGCGGGGGTGCGGCCGTGATCGCCTTCCTCCATGGCCGCCTCGTGACGGCGAAGCCCGGGCAGGTGATCGTCGACGTGGGCGGGGTCGGTTACCTCCTGCAGGTGCCGGCCGGCACCCTGGCCCGGCTGCCCGCGCCCGGGGACGAGGTGCGTCTCCACACCGTCCTCCAGGTGCGCGAGGACGCCCTTAACCTCTATGGTTTCGCCACCGCGGAGGAGAAGGCGCTCTTCGAGATGCTGGTGGCCGTCAACGGGGTGGGGCCGCGCCTGGCCTTGGCGGCGCTCTCCACCCTGGGGCCGGCCGGGCTGGCGGCCGCCCTGGTGGAAGGCGACGCCGCGTCCCTGGCGCGGGTGCCGGGCATCGGCCCGCGCACGGCCCAGCGCCTGCTGGTCGAGCTGGGGGACCGCGTCCGGGCCCTGGGCCTGGTCCCGGAGCC